>NZ_JBEZUT010000560.1:0-3355 GCF_040636595.1 Kitasatospora sp. NPDC036755 | reverse complement strand
GACGCTGTTCGGCGCGGGCGCGGGCGCGGGCGCGGGCGCCGGCGCGGACACGGGCGGCGGCACGGGCGGCGACGCCCGGCCGGCGGCGCCCTGCGGCACGGACGCGCTGGACGCGATGCGCCTGGTCCCCCTGGTCTTCGTCCCCCAGCGGCTGGAGAAGCTCACCGACCTGGCCCGGGAGCCGCTCTACGGCGACGTCGAACTCGCCACCGACATCGGCGGGTTCCGCTCGTCGCTGCCGGTGTACATCTCGGCCTTCGGCTCCACCCAGGTCGCCTCCTCGGGCCTCGGCCTGGCGGCCAGCCGCCAGGCCGGACGCCTCGGCATCCCGCTGGTCATCGGCGAGAACGTGGTGCCGACCAACGGCTTCGACGACGGTTCGTCCCGCGGCTCCGGGGAAGGTTCCGCCGACGAGGCCGCCGACACCGGCGACAGCATGATCGCCCGGCTGCGTGCCTACGAGCAGGAACTCCCCGACGGGATGGGCGGACTGGCGTTCCAGCAGAGCACCGAGGACGCGGACGCCGAGGTGTGGAACCAGATCTACAGCGCCCCGGCAGCGAAGGCGCTGCTGGAGTCGGGCCGCCTGGCGTTCGAGCTGAAGGTGGGCCAGGGCGCCAAGCCCGGCCTCGGCGGCATGACGGTACTGAAGCGCTCGGTGGCGGGCCGCCTGGCGAGCCAGTACAGCACCGACGAGGGCGTGTTCGGCAGCGGGGACGCCGAGCACGACCGCGTCCTGCGGTCCAGCAGCCCCGGCACGTTCACGGCGGAGATCCTGCGCCAGCAGATCCGGTTCATGCGCAACAACTACCCGCGCGCGCGGATCTGGGTGAAGCTCCCGCCCGGGCGGGACGTCCAGGAAGCGGCGGCCGTGGCGTGGGCGAGCGGCGCGGACTCGGTGACCGTGGACGGCGCCGAGGGCGGCAGCGGCTGGGCGCCCAGCAGCTTCCTCGACCAGGTGGGCCTGCCGCTGGGCGAGTGCCTGCGCCGGCTGGGGCCGCAGCCCCGGTCGCACTGCCTGCTGGCCTCGGGCCGGATGTGGGAAGGGGCCAGGGCCGTCAAGGCCCTGGCGCTGGGCGCCCGGGCCGTCGGACTGGGCCGGGCGGCCCTGCTCGCGGCCGACGAGGACCCACAGGACGGGATCACCCGGCTGGTCGCCTGCCTCGCCTTCGAACTGAGGCTGCTGATCAGCGCGTTGGGAAAGTACGCGCCGGCCGCGCTGGCTCCCGAGGACGTCTGGCTCCCGGACACCGGCGCGCTCCTCCACCCGTAGCACCCCTCTCAACCCTCTCAACCCTGTCAGCCCGGGCGCCCCGGTCACCCCGGCACGTGGGTCCCGCCCCGCAGGGCGGGGCCCCGCCCGGCCGCGACCGCTCACCCCGCACAGAAGGAGAACCGCTGTGACGAACCCGTTCGAGGACGCCGACGGCCGCTTCGTGGTCCTGGTCAACGAGCAGAACCAGCACTCGCTGTGGCCGAACGCGATCGAGGTCCCGGCCGGCTGGTCCACCGCCTTCGGCGAGAACGACCGCCAGGCCTGCCTGGAGTACATCGAGCAGCACTGGACGGACCTGGCGCCGCGCCCGTCGACGGTCGGCTGACCCGCCGGCCGCCCCCCTTTCCCCACCATTCCTTTCGCACACCCGCGTACCGCCCGGGCCAGGTGACGCAGCACCCGGTCCGGGCGGACCGTCGCGTACATCGATCACCGCCGCACCGGCACCAGAGGGAGATGTCATGGCTCAGCAGAAGGAACCCACGACGGGCCGGAAGGTCACGACCGAGGGCGGTCGCTGCCCCGGTTCGGCGCAGGAGGAGATCCTGTGCGGCCTCTTCGCCGAGGTCCTCGGGGTGCCTTCGGTGGGGGTCGACGACAACTTCTTCGCCCTGGGCGGTCATTCGGTCCTCGCGAGCCGGCTGATCAGCCGCATCCGCGGCACGTTCGGCGCGGAGCTCGGCATCCGCGAACTCTTCCGGAACCCGACCGTCGCCAAGGTGGCGGAGAGGCTGGGCGAGGGGCGTCCGGCCCGGCCCGCCCTGGTGGCGGGGGAGCGGCCGGAGGTGCTGCCGCTGTCCTTCGCGCAGCAGCGGCTGTGGTTCCTGGACCAGTTGGAGGGGGCGTCGGCGGCGTACAACAGTCCGTTCGCGTTCCGGTTGCGCGGGCCGGTGGACGTCGAGGCGTTGCGGGCGGCGATCGGTGACGTGGTGGGTCGGCACGAGGCGCTGCGGACGGTCTATCCGGCGGTCGACGGGCGGCCGCGGCAGGTGGTGCTCCCGGCCGGGGAGGTCCGGGTGCCGTTCGCGGTCGTGGAGTGCGGGGAGGAGGAGGTGGCGGAGCGGATCTCGGCCGAGGCCTTCACCGTCTTCGACCTCTCGACCGAACTCCCGCTGCGGGTGGTGCTGTTCACGCTCGGTGGGGAGGAGTCCGTCCTGTCGGTGGCGATCCACCACATCGCCAGTGACGGCTGGTCGATGCGGCCGTTGTGGGAGGGCCTGACGGCGGCCTACCGGGCCCGTCTGGCCGGTGCCGCGCCGGACTGGGAGCCGCTGGCCGTCCAGTACGCGGACTACGCGCTCTGGCAGCACCACCAGCTCGGCGAGCTCATGGACCAGCAACTCGACCACTGGGCCGAGGTGCTGCGGGACGCCCCGCAGGAGGTGGCGCTGCCGCTGGACCGGCCCCGGCCGGGGACGGCCTCGCACGCCGGTGGCCTGGTGGAGTTCGGCCTGGACGCCGAACTGCACGCGGAGTTGCAGGCCCTGGCTCGCCGGAACGGCGTGACGCTGTTCATGGTGCTGCACGCCGCGGTGGCCGCGCTGCTGTCGCGGTTGGGCGCGGGCACGGACATCCCGATCGGGACGGTGGTGGCCGGGCGTTCGGACGAGGCGTTGGACGAGTTGGTCGGGTTCTTCGTGAACACGCTCGTCCTGCGGACCGACCTGTCGGGCTCGCCGACGTTCGACGAGCTGCTGGGTCGGGTCCGGGAGGCGGATCTGGCGGCGTTCTCGAACCAGGACGTGCCGTTCGAGCGGTTGGTGGAGGAGCTGAACCCGGTTCGCTCGGCCTCGGTGCACCCGCTGTTCCAGGTCATGCTCGTGCTGCAGAACAACGAGGAGGGCACCCTCCGGCTGCCGGGTGTCACGCTGGAACCGGAGACCTTCGCCGACGCCCCGGCCAGGTTCGACCTCAACCTCATCTTCTCCGAGAACTGCGATGCCACCAACAGTCCCGCCGGCATCCAGGTCGAACTCCGTTACAGCACCGATCTGTTCGACCACGGCACTGTCGGCTTGCTCGCGGAGCGTTTGCGGCGGGTGTTGTCCGCGATGGTGGTGGATGCGGGGCAGGTGGTGG
>NZ_JBEZUT010000559.1:0-3362 GCF_040636595.1 Kitasatospora sp. NPDC036755 | reverse complement strand
GCCTCGGGGCGGAAGCCGAGCTGGGGCCCGTGGGGGTCCTTGCTGTCGCGAACGGGGAGGATACCCGGGCCGCCGTACGGGCCTTCGCCGACGCGGCCGAGCACGCGCTGCGCACCACCACCGACGCCCGCCCCGACACCCCCACCCGTCCGATGCACCTGCGACCGGCAGCGGAGTACTGGCTGTGACCCCACCTGCGAACGTGTCCGACGCCACCGACCGCATCCGCGCGGCCTTCGCCGACGCCGGGGTCACCGGGTGGCTGCACGCCCTCGACATCGACTCGGCCGCCCGACTCGGCGTCGGCGCCGACCAGCCGGTCTGCACCGCGAGCGTCCACAAGCTCTGCCTGCTGGTCGCGCTGCACGAACAGGCCGCCCAGGGCCGCCTCGACCTCACCGAACAGGTCGAGTGCCCGCCGGACGGCCGCACCCCGGGCCCCACCGGCACCGCCGCGATGCTGGACGCCGCCCGGCTGTCGCTGCGCGACCTCGCCTACCTGATGATGGCCGTCAGCGACAACGCCGCGGCGGACCTGCTCCTGGCCCGGGTCGGCCTCGACGCCGTCAACCGCACCACGGCCCGCCTGGGCCTCGACACGACGCACGCCGCGCACTCCTTCGGCGAGATGCTCGCGAGTATCCGCGAGGACGCGGGCCCCGCCGGCGCCCGGGCGCTCGCCGACCCGCACGTCATCGCGCGGCTGCGCGCCCTCGACCCGGCCCGCACCAACCACAGCACCCCGCGCGACATGACCCGGCTGCTGGGCGCCGTCTGGCGCGACGAGGCCTGCACGCCCGAACACGGCGCCGCCATCCGTCGGATGATGGGCCTCCAGGTGTGGCCGCACCGGATGGCCTCCGGATTCCCCTTCGACGACGTCCACGTCGCGGGCAAGACCGGGTCGCTGCCGACGCTGCGCAACGAGGTCGGCGTCGTCGAGTACCCGGACGGGGGCCGGTACGCCGTGGCCGTCTTCACCCGGACCGCCCGTACCGCGGCCACCCTTCCCGCGGCCGACGCCGTCATCGGTACGGCCGCCCGCATCGCGGTGGACGCGCTGCGCAACCGGTAGCGCGCGGCATGTGAGGGGCCGGGGCCCGGCCCGCCTCAGCCGCCGGGGCGGGCCAGCTCGGCCATGGCCTCCCGCTCGATCCGCGCCAGTTCGCCCAGGAGACGGCCGGCCCGCTCCAGCGGTGCCGCGTCCTGCGACTCCCCGGCCGCGCCGACCAGTCGGGCCACCTCGGTCCAGCCCGCCGCGGCCTCGGCGTACCGGTCGCGGGCGGTCCGGACCCGGGCGTCGTCGAGCAGCTCGGCGGACTCGGCGAGGAAGTCCCGGTAGAGGTTGCGGAACAGCGCGCCGCCCGTCCCGGCTAGCTCCATCATCCGGGCGGCCCGCGGCAGTTGCTCCCCGGGCCGCTCCGCCCGGGTCAGCCAGCCCGGCACCAGGGAGGCGGCCCTGGCGATGCCGCGGTGGCCGAGGTTGGCGATCGGCGGGTGCAGGAAGGCCGTCGCGCAGGCGGCCATGGCTGGGCCCAGCAGGGCGCGCACGTCCGGGAGTTCGCCCTGCCGGGTGAGGGTGAAGGAGCGGTGGCGGGCGGTCATCGGGCCGCGTTCGGCGCGCGCCGCCGCGAGCGAGGCCAGACTGGTGGTGACGGCGCCGCCCTGCTGGGCGGTGTCGACCAGGTGGGCGTCGTTCGCGTCGTAGCCGCGGATCGCGACCACGTGCCCGCCGAAGCGCACCCTGGAGGTGAAGTACTCCAGGTGGTAGCTGTCCAGTTGGAGCCCGACCGGGCGCCCGGCGTCCAGCTCCGCCGTCACGTCGCGCCAGGCCCGGCCGGCGGAGGCGGTCTCCCGGACGTCCAGCCGCAGCCCGAGCCGGGCGGCCAGGGCGCGGGTCAGCTCGAAGGGTTTGACCCGGCCGCCGAGGAACGGGAAGTCCAGCCCCTTGCCGTCCCAGTAGACGAACGACAGCCCGGCCCCGAGGCCGAACAGCATCGGCTCGGACAGCTCGACGCCCTCGTGGCGCAGCAGCACGTCCAGTGCCGTCGTCTCGCAGTGCGAGCCACCCCGTGGCTCCGTCATGCCGCCTCCTCCGTCCGCTCCTCGACGACCCGGACCACCAGCCGGGTCGTCCACTCCTCCGCCGGGGCCTCGCCCGGCCCGACCAGGTACGCCTCCCGCACCGGTGCCAGCGGCCGCAGCCCCCGCTCGTGCACGGCGGCCAGCAGCGCGTGGTAGGCGAGCGGCAGCCGGGAGTACGGGCCGTGGTGGACCGTCTCCACCACCAGCCCGCCGGGCAGCAGTTCGCGGTCCAGCCCGTCGGGCCCGCCTTCTGGGGCCGCCCCGTCCGTCCCGTCCGTCCCGTCCGTCCCGTCTGTCCCGTCCGCCTCGGCGCCGACCGCGATCCGCATGCCCTCGGCGAGGTCCAGCGGGAACAGCCCCCACAGCGGGGGCCGCCAGGGCGTGTCCCGCAGCCCCGCCAGCAGTCGGCCGACGCACGCGCCGGTCCGCTCCGCGAGCTCGCCCGGCCCGGCCACCGCCCGCGCGACGACCAGGCGCCGTTCCGGCTCCTGCCCGAGGGCGATCCGGTACTCGGGCGGTCCGCCGTCGGCGGCGAGGTGTTCCAGCAGCTCCAGCCGGGCCCGGTCGCGGACGATCCGCTCGGCGACCCGGTCGCGTTCGGCGCGCAGCAGGCGGGCCCGCTCCGGCTCGTCGGCGGCCAGGGTCGCGGCGACCACCGCGAGCGGCACGTCGAGGTCGCGCAGCAGGGCGACGGTGAGCGCGTCGCGGGCCTGGCCGGGCGCGTAGTAGCGGTAGCCGGTGGCGGGGTCGACCCTGGCCGGGGGCAGCAGGCCGGTGTCGTCGTAGTGGCGGAGCTGTTTCACGCTCAGCCGGCAGAGGCGGGCGAAGCGCCCGATGGTGAGGAAGTCGTCCTGGTCTCGCACGGGCCCATCGTGGACCCTCCCGCCGTGGGAGGGTCCAGCCCGGGTGTCCGCCCGCGGCGCAACGGCGCAACGGCGCACCGGCCCGCCGCCGGCCGCCGGGCGGCCGGTCCTGGCCGGGGAACGGCACGGCCCACGGTTCGGCGTCCGGCCGGACGCCGTTGGCGAGGTGGGCGATGGTGCGGTACCAGCCCGTGAGCACCAGGAGTTCCAGCAGCCGCGCGTCGTCGTCGTCCGGACGCAGCGCGTCCCGGGCGGCCGGCGAGAGGTGGGCGGTGTCGTGCGGTTCGTCGACGGAGGCGAGCAGTGCCGCCCGCCGGGGCGACCAGGCGGTCCCCGTCGCCATCGGATCGTCGGCGGCGGTGGCCCGGAGCTGTTCGCGGGTGAGCCCGGCCGTGGGGCGACGGCCGCGGCGTG
>NZ_JBEZUT010000558.1:0-3369 GCF_040636595.1 Kitasatospora sp. NPDC036755 | reverse complement strand
CCGCGTGCTGAACTACCCGTACCCCGATGCCTCCGTCAGCCCCGACGACCGTCTGATGGCGCTGTGCGTTCCCGGCGGCCCCGACCGGCCGCCCCGCACGACCCGACGCGCAGCGCGCTGGGCCGTGCGGCGGAGGAGCTCGAAGCGCTCCTCCGCCACCGATCCGACGGGTGATCCGCCCGGGAGCCAAAAGCGGAGAACAGAGAACAGAAAGCAGAGAACAGAAAGCAGAGAGCAGAGAGCAGCGGATCAGACCTGCTCGGCCAGCTCCAGCCAGCTCATCTCCAGCTCCTCCTTCTCCTCCCGGACCGCGCGCAGCTGCGCGTCCAGCTCCGCGACCTTGGAGAAGTCCGCGGCGTGCTCGGCGAGTTGGGTGTGCAGCTTGGACTCCTTCTCGTCCAGCTTGGCGATCTGCCGCTCCAGCTTCTGCATCTCCTTCTTCGCCGCCCGCAGGTCCCCGCCGGAGAGCCCGGCGGCGGTGGCGGTGGCCTCGGCCGGGGCCGCCGGTGCGGCGGCGGGCGCCGCGGCGGCGGCCATCCGGGCCCGGCGCTCCAGGTACTCGTCCACGCCGTTGGGCAGCATCCGCATCTTCTTGTCGCCGAGCAGCGCCTGGACGGTGTCCGTGGTGCGCTCGATGAAGAAGCGGTCGTGGCTGATGACGATCATCGAGCCGGGCCAGCCGTCGAGGAGGTCCTCCAGCTGGTTGAGCGTCTCGATGTCGAGGTCGTTGGTGGGCTCGTCCAGGAACAGCACGTTGGGCTCGTCCATCAGCAGCCGCAGCAGCTGGAGGCGGCGCCGCTCGCCACCGGAGAGGTCGCCGACCGGCGTCCACTGCTTGTCCTTGCCGAAGCCGAACTGCTCGCACAGCTGGCCGGCGCTCATCTCGCGGCCCTTGCCGAGGTCGACCCGCGAGCGGACCTGCTCGACGGCCTGGAGCACCCGGGTGGCCGGGTCCAGCTCGGCGACCTCCTGCGACAGGTAGGCGAGCCGCACGGTCTTGCCGACCTTGATGACGCCGGACGCCGGCTGGACGTCGCCCTCGCTGGCGTAGGCGTCGCGCAGCGCACGCAGCAGCGAGGTCTTGCCGGCGCCGTTGACGCCGAGCAGGCCGATCCGGTCGCCGGGGCCGAGCTGCCAGGTGACGTTCTCCAGCAGCAGCTTGGGGCCGGCCTTGACGGTCACGCCCTCCAGGTCGAAGACGGTCTTCCCGAGCCGCGCGTTGGCGAACTTCATCAGTTCGGACTTGTCGCGCGGGTCCGGCACGTCCTCGATCAGGGCGTTGGCGGCCTCGATCCGGTAGCGCGGCTTGGAGGTGCGGGCGGGGGCGCCGCGGCGCAGCCAGGCCAGCTCCTTGCGGGCCATGTTCTGGCGCTTCTGCTCCTCGACGGCTTCGATCCGGGAGCGCTCGGCGCGGGCGAAGACGTAGTCGGAGTAGCCGCCCTCGTACTCGTGCACCTCGCCGTGCTGGACGTCCCACATCCGGGTGCAGACCTGGTCGAGGAACCAGCGGTCGTGGGTGACGCAGACGAGCGCGGAGCGGCGCTTCTGGAGGTGTTCGGCGAGCCAGTTGATGCCCTCGACATCGAGGTGGTTGGTGGGCTCGTCGAGGACGATCAGGTCGGGCGAGCCGAGCAGCAGCTTGGCGAGGGCGATCCGGCGGCGCTCGCCACCGGAGAGCGGGCCGATGACGGTGTCCAGGCCGTCGGCGAACCCGGGCAGGTCGAGGCCGCCGAACAGGCCTTCGATGATGTCGCGGATGCGGGCGTCGCCGAGCCACTCGTGGTCGGCCCGGTCGGCGATCACCTCGTGCCGGATGGTGGCCTCGGGGTCCAGCGAGTCGTGCTGGGTGAGGACGGCCATCTGCAGCCCGCCGGAGTGGGTGATCCGGCCGCCGTCGGGTTCTTCCAGCTTGGCGAGCATCCGGATCAGGGTGGTCTTGCCGTCGCCGTTGCGGCCGACGACGCCGATCCGGTCGCCCTCGCTGACGCCCAGGCTGACGGCGTCCAGCAGGGCGCGGGTGCCGTAGACCTTCGTGACGGACTCGATGGTGGCGAGGTTGACGGCCACGTGTGCTGCGCTCCTGGGTTCGGCGGTCGCGGGGCGGCCCGCCGCTCGGCGGCCGGGTGCCCCTGTCGGGACACCCCGATCTCCCCAGCCTAATGGGCCCGCCGAGGGCCCGTTCACCGCGTCAGCCCTCGGTGGACGCCTCCGTCACGGACGCCCCCGGCACCGGCCCGTGGGTGGCGTGGGCGGTCCGGCAGGTGCCGGAGGCCCGCAGGGCCCCGGCCACCGCGGCGGCGGCCTCGGCGTCCTTGACCAGGAAGGCGCAGGTGGGACCGGAGCCGGAGACGAGGGCTCCGAGCGCGCCCGCCTCGGTGCCGGCCCGCAGGGTGGCGGCGAGCGCGGGGCGCAGGGAGAGCGCGGCGGGCTGGAGGTCGTTGGCGAGTGCGGCGGCCAGTGCGACGGCGTCGCCTTCGGCGAGGGCGGCGAGCAGTGCCGGGTCGGCGTCCGGGGTGGGGACGTCGGTGTCGCTGGAGCCGGTTCCGGCTTCCTCGCGGAGCCGGTCGCACTCGCGGAACACCGCGGGGGTGGACAGTCCGCCCTCGGCGACCGCGAAGACCCAGTGGAAGGTGCCCTCGGCGGCCAGCGGTTCCAGGATCTCGCCCCGGCCGCGGCCGAGTGCGACGCCGCCGAGCAGGGCGAACGGCACGTCGGAGCCGAGTTCGGCGGCGAGTTCCAGCAGCACCGGGAGCGGGGTGTCCAGCTGCCAGAGCGCGTCGCAGGCGACCAGCGCCGCCGCGCCGTCGGCGCTGCCGCCGGCCATGCCGCCGGCCACCGGGATGGCCTTGGCGATGTGCAGGTGGACGCCCGGGTCGGCGATGCCGTGGTGGGCGGCGAGCAGGCGGGCGGCGCGGGCCGCGAGGTTGCTCTCGTCCAGTGGGACGACGGCCGCGTCCGGGCCGGAGCAGCTCAGCGTCACGCCCTGCCCGGCGGAGGCGGTGACCTCGTCGCCGAGGGCGACGGCGAAGAAGACGTTGGACAGGTCGTGGAAGCCGTCGGCGCGCAGCCCGCCGACCCCCAGCTGGACGTTGACCTTGGCCGGTACCCGTACGGTGATCACAAAGTGTCCTTGGCAGGCTTCTACTCGGCGGCGGCGGGCTTCTGCTCGCCGACAGGCTTCTACTCGGCGGCGGGCTTCTGCTCGGCGGCGGGCTTGTCGGCAGCGGGCTCGCCGACAGCGGGCTTGTGCTCGGCGATCGCGGCGAACTGCTCCACGGTCAGCATCTCGCCGCGCAGCTTGTGGTCGATCCCGGCGGCCGCGAGCGCCTGCTCGGCCCCGGCGGCGGAGCCCGCCCAGCCGGCCAGCGC
>NZ_JBEZUT010000557.1:0-3389 GCF_040636595.1 Kitasatospora sp. NPDC036755 | reverse complement strand
CGGGTGGCGGTCAGGGGGTGCGGTCGGTGACGGCCGCACCCCCTCGGCACACCCGCGTCACACCCCGGCCGCCTCCGCCAGCGCGGCGGCGAGGTCCTCGGCCAACGCCGTCACCGTGCCCGGCTCGAAGGCGTGCTCGTTGTACCGCAGCCAGCACCGCAGCCCGCCGTCCGGCAGCTCGGTGACCGCGAGCTCCGGGACGTGCCGGTCGCCGCCGGGCAGCGGGTACGGCACGGTGGCGTTGCGCGGCAGCTCCCAGGCGGCGCAGGCCACCCCCGGCAGCTGGGCCGGCGCGCTCCAGCTCTCGTACCGCAGCCAGGCCGCGAACGGGGCCTGCGGGCTGAACTCCGCGAACGGGTACAGCTGGTGGTCGAGCGCGGCGGTGGCGGCGGCCCGGACGCGGTTGAGCAGTTCGGCGAACCCCGGCGCGCCCGACACGTCGACCCGCACCAGCAGCGACTGGACGAAGCAGCCGACCGCCCGCTCCGCCTCCGGGCGGGTCCGGCCGGGCACCGGCGTCATGAGGACGAAGTCCGGCTGCCCGCTGCGGGCGGCCAGCAGGCCGCTCCAGACCGCCGCCACCGCGAGGAACGGCGTGGCGCCCAGCTCCGCCGCCCGGGCCCGCAGCGCGCCCGCCTCCCGCGGCGGGACCGTGAACGCGTGGGCGGCGCTCAGCACCACCTCGGTGTGCCGGCGCCCGGGGAAGGGGTCGATCGCCTCGGGCGCGTGCGCGAGCGCCGTCGCGAAGTGGTTCCGGGAGTCCGGCCAGTGGGCGTTCGACCACTCCACCAGCTCGCGGTACTCCGGGCCGGGCCGGGCCGCCGGCGCCCGGCGGCCGTTGCCCAGCGCCGAGTACAGCACCCCCAGGTCGCGCAGGAGCAGGCCCAGTGACCAGCCGTCGCAGACCAGGTGGTGGACCGCCAGCAGGACGACGTGGTCCGCCGGGCCCCGGCTCACCACGGCCAGCCTGGTCATCGGTCCCACGGCGAGGTCCGTCAGCCGGTCGCGCACGGAGACCAGCCGGGCCGACACCTCGTCGTCGCTCTCGCCGGGCGCGTCCATCAGCACCACGTCCGCGTGCGGCTCGTCGTCCAGGACGGCCCGCAGCACGCCCGGTTCGGCGCCGGGCGTCCCCGGTTCGGCGTCGGGCACCGGGACGAACCGGGTGCGCAGCGCGGGGTGGCGGCGGAGCGCCTCGTGCAGGGCGTCGGCCAGCACGTCCGTCCGCAGGCCCTCCGTCACCCGGAACATCACCGCCACCGAGCCGACGTTGCGGCCCGGGACCTCGGCCATCCAGCGCAGGAAGTTCTCCTGCTGGGAGGTGAGCGGCAGGTCGTGGGGCTGCGCGCGCAGCGAGCGGAGGAAGGCCGAGACCTCGGCGCCCGCCCCTTCCGTCGGCCCGGCCGTGGAGGCCCCGGCCCGCTCCAGCCAGGCCGCCTGGGCCCGGAGCGAGGGGCGCTCGAAGACGAGCGCGGTGCGGGCCGCCACGCCGAACTCGGCGGAGATCGCGGCGGCCAGCTGGACGGCGCGGAAGGAGTCCCCTCCGAGGGCGAAGAACTCGTCCTCCACCGCCCGGACCGGCCGTCCCAGCACGGTGCGCCACAGGCCCGCCAGGGCGAGCTCGCGCTCCGTCTCCGGTGCCCGTCCGGCCGCCGGGGCGTCCTCCTCGAACGCGGACCGCAGCCGGTGCTTGACCACCTTGCCGCTGGGGTTGCGCGGCAGGGAGTCCACCACCAGGACGCGGACCGGGAGTTCGGGCCGGGCGAGCCGCCCGCTCAGGAACAGCCGCAGGCCGTCCAGGTCGATCCCGCCCGGCAGCGGCACCACCGCGGCCACCGGCACCTGGCCCATCACCGGGTGCGGCAGGCCGAGCGCGGCCGCGTCGGCGACCTGCGGGTGCTCGTGCAGCACCGCCTCGATCCGCAGCGTCGAGACCTTCAGCGCACCGGACTTGACGATGTCGCTCTCCCGGTCGACCAGGTGGAGGAAGCCGTCCCCGTCCAGCCTGCCGAGGTCGCCCATGCGCACCCAGCCGTCGCGGAAGACGGAGTCGGAGGCCGCTCCGGCGTACCCGCGCGGCGGGCCGGGCTGGCGCAGCCAGATCTCACCGGTCGCGCCCGGCGGCACCGGATCCCCGGACTCGTCCAGGATCCGCAGGTCGCCCGGGTCGGTCGGGCGGCCCAGCGAGCCCGGGCGGGCCGGGTCCACGACCGCGGATATCTGGGCCGGGGCGGCCTCCGCCGAGGTGTAGGTGTTGACGACCGTCGCCTTCGGCAGGGCGGCGGACAGCCCGGCGGCGACGGCCGGCGGGAGCGCGGCGGCGGTCGAGCCGACCAGCAGGACGCTGCCGAGGTCCCGGCGTTCGGCGATCCCGGAGTTCAGCAGTTCCACCGCCATCGACGGCACCAGGAAGACGGTGCCCGCCCCGGACTCCTCGACCACCCGCCCGAACTCCTCCGCGTCGAAGCGCGGCAGACAGATCGTCGTGGGCTGCGCGGTCAGCGCGTTCACCAGGACCGCCTGGGCGGCGTTGGTGCCGATCGGGAAGGCGTGCACCGCGTGCCGCGAGTGGGCGTACGGGCGGGGGCGCGGGTCGAGGGCCAGGCCGGCGGTCAGGCTCGCGTGCGCGGCCCGGACGCCCTTCGGGGTGCCGGTCGTGCCGGAGGTCCCGATGATCTGGGCGAGGTCCCCGGGGCCGACCCGGTGCGGCGGCTCCGCCCCGTGCGGGGCCCCGGGGGTCGTCGGAGCCTCGGGCGCCTCGGGGGCGAGCTCGTCGAGGACGAACGAGGGCAGGGCGGTGCGCGGGCCGCTCCCGCCGATCGCCCAGGCTGCCCCCGTGGCCTCGACGAGCCGTTCGACGTCGGCCGGGCCCAGGTCCTCGCGGATCACCAGCCCGGCCGCGCCCGCGTAGTGGGCCGCCAGGAACGCCACGGCGTACGCGTCCCACTCCCGGTTGGTGAACAGCAGCGCCACCGTGTCCCCGGGCCGCACGCCCGCCCGGGCCAGCCCGTGCGCGGCCCGCACCGCCCGCTCGCGCCACCGGCCGTAGGTGAGGCTCCCGCCGCCGGGCACCAGCAGGGCGGTGCGGTCGGGGTGGAGCGCCGCCCGGTGGTCCAGGAGCGCGGGGAGCGTGAGCGGGGCGGAGGCGGGCTGGGCGCTGATGACGACTCCCGGGAGGCTTTCGGAGCGCGGCGGAGCGAGGCGGAACGACGCCGCAGGAAGATCGGCCGCTGATTGGTCCAGACCGTATCGGAACGGTGAAGGAGGGCGCCAGATCCGTCCACGGATCGTCACGACCCGTACCGCGCACGCCCGGAGTGCCACGGCGCCGGGTGTCACCGGCCGGGGTCGGCGGGCCTGCCGACCCCGGCCCGCCTGCCGTCTGCCGG
>NZ_JBEZUT010000556.1:0-3393 GCF_040636595.1 Kitasatospora sp. NPDC036755 | reverse complement strand
GTGCCGCGCAGCATCGCCGCGGCGGCCACGGCGGCCAGGACGGCGAACGCGGAGGTCAGCACCGACTGCGGGATGCGGTGGGCGAGCGCGGATGCCCCGACGGCGGGGAGCACCCCGGCCGCGGCGAACAGCGAGCCGGTCCGCCAGTCGATGGTGCCGGTGCCGGCGTGGCGGGCGAGCGCGGTGGCGGAGGTGGCGATGACGATGACCAGGCTGGTGGTCCCGGCCTCGGCGGGCGCGACGCCCAGCAGGTACACCAGGGCCGGGACGGCGAGCACTCCCCCGCCGCCGCCCAGCCCGCCGAGGGCCAGCCCGACCACGGCTCCGCAGAGCAGAGCGGTGATCAGGACGCTCACTCCGGGACGCCGTCCTGGGCCGGGCCGGCCGGGTGGGCGACCTCGCCCCGCCAGGCGGCGAAGCCGCCGCGCAGGTCGGTGGCCTCGAAGCCGCGGGCGCGCAGCACGGAGGCGGCCACCGAGGAGCGGTTGCCGCCCGCGCAGACCACGGTCAGCGGCCGTTCGGTCGGCAGTTCGCCCAGGCGGGCGAGCAGTTCGGGCAGCGGGACGAGCCGGGCGCCGGGAATCGTGCCCCGCTCCCGTATCTCGCCCGGGCCGCGCACGTCCAGCAGCTCGAAGTCACCGTCGTTCAGGGCCAGTTGGTCGGCGAGGACGTCGGCGTCCACCCGCCCGGCGGAGGTCAGGTGCGCCGCGCCGACGGCCTCCACCGGGACGGCCAGGGCGCCCAGGACGCGGTCGAAGCCGATCCGGGCCAGGCGGGTCCGGGCCTCGGTCGCGGTGTCCTGGTCGCCGCACAGCACGGTGGTGTCCCGGGCGTCGAGGACCTGGCCGGCGAGTTCGGCGAACCGGCCGCCGAGCGGGATGTTGACGGCGCCGTGCAGGTGGACCGCGGCGAAGGCCTCCGGGTCCCGGGTGTCCAGCACGGTGGCGCCGGCCGCCCGGGCCTCCAGGAACGCCTCCGGGGTGAGCGCGGGGACGGGGGCGGACTCGTCCAGGACCGGACGGGCCTGACGGTTGCGCACCGAGGTGAAGGCGAAGTAGGCGGGCGCGGCGGGCTGGCCCTCGGTCACCACGGCGACGAACGCGTCCTCGGTCATGTCGGCCAGCGCGTAGTTGCCGCGGCGCTGGTTGCCCATCGTGCAGCTCAGCTCGGCGGAGAGGTTCTTGCCGCAGGCCGAGCCGGCTCCGTGCGCCGGGTAGACCCGGGTGTCGTCGGGCAGTGCGAGCAGGGCGCGGGTGGAGCGGTAGAGGAGGCGGGCCATCTCCTCGGCGGAGCGGCCGCGCGAGCTGAGCAGGTCGGGGCGGCCGACGTCGCCGATGAACAGGGTGTCGCCGGTGAGCACGCCGAACGGGACGGCGTCGTCGGCGTGTTCGCGCACGACGACGCAGATCGACTCCGGGGTGTGGCCCGGGGTGTGCGCGATCTCCAGGTCGACCTCGCCGAGGGCGAGGTGCTCGCCGTCGCCCAGGGGGTCGGTGTCGAAGTCCAGCGCGGCGGCGGAGCCGTAGGAGATGCGCGCGCCGGTGCGCTCGGCCAGCTCCAGGTGGCCGGAGAGGAAGTCCGCGTGGATGTGGGTCTCGATGACCCGCTCGATGGTCAGGCCGTGCTGCTCGGCGGTGGTGAGGTACTCCTGGACGTCACGCTGGGGGTCGACCACGACGGCCCGGCCGGTGGTGCGGTCGCCGACGAGGTACGAGGCGTGGGAGAGGCAGTCGAGGTAGAACTGCACGAAGACCAGCGGTCCGGCGGGGGTCGTCATCCGGGGCTCCTGAGGGTGGGCGGTGGTGGTGCCCCGCGGCCTGGACGGCGGGGGCGGTGAACGGTCGGCGGGAGGTCGCGCGGGCAGGCGGGCACGCGCCGTCGGCGGGCGTCGTCGACGGGCGTCATCGGCGTGCGGTGGCGGTGGCGGTGCGGGACAGGCCGGTGGGCCCGGTACGGGTCAGGCGAGCCCGCGGAGCATCAGGTTCCAGTAGAGGAACGGCAGTCCGCGCCGCTTGAGGTACCACATGTCGGTGCGCTCGCGGACGGTGTCGATCACCGGGATCGAGGGGGTGGGCCGCCCGCTGTAGTCGAACTCGGCGAGCAGCATCTTGTTGCGGGCGGTGGTCAGCGGGCAGGAGGAGTAGCCGTCGTAGGAGGCCCTGGGCTCCCGGCCGTTGACGGTGGCGAGGAGGTTCTCGACCAGTACGGGCGCCTGCTTGCGGACGGCGGCGCCGGTCTTGGAGTTCGGGGACGATCCGGCGTCGCCGATCGCCCACACGTTGGGGTAGCGGACGTGCCGCATGGTGTGCTTGTCGATCTCGACGTAGCCGGCCGGGTCGTCGGCACCGGCGAGCGGGCTGCGCTTGATCCAGTCCGGGGCGCTCTGCGGCGGCACCACGTGGGCGACGTCGTACGGCAGGGTCGTCGTCCCCTTGGTCGCCAGGTCGGTGACGACCACCTCGCGGGCCTCGGGGCGCACCGCGGTGACCTCGCTCCCGTAGTGGACCTTGATGCCGTACCGGCGCACCACGTCCTCGAGGACGCGGGCGAACTCCGGGACCCCGAAGATGGCGGCGCCGGGGATCACCAGGTGGACGTCGATCTTTCCGAGCACGCCCTGCCGGCGCCAGTGGTCCGCGGCCAGGTAGGCGATCTTCTGCGGGGCGCCGCCGCACTTGACGGCGCCCGTCGGCATGCTGAACACGGCGCTGCCGGAGCGGGTTTCCCGGATGAAGCGCCAGGTCGCGGGGGCGTACTGGGGCAGGTAGTTGCTGGACAGGCCGTCCCGGCCGAGCCCGGCCTCCAGGCCCGGCACCCGGTCCCAGTCGAGCTGGATGCCGGGGCAGACCACGAGGTGGTCGTAGGAGACGGCGGAGCCGTCGTCCAGCGCCACCTCCCGGGCCTCGGGGTCGACGGCGACGGCCGCGCGGCGTATCCAGGCGACGCCCTTGGGCATGACGGAGGCCTGCGGCCGGATGCTCTCCGACAGCGGCGCCCGCCCGCCGCCGACCAGCGTCCACAGCGGCTGGTAGTAGTGCCGATCGCTCGGATCGAGCACCGCGACGTCCCGCTCACCGGCCCGGCGGAGCCGGGCGGCGACGGAGATCCCCGCGGTCCCACCGCCGATGATCACGATCCGGTGGTGCTTGGTCATCAAGAGCCCTGCCCTCCCTGCGTAAATGTACGGACATTAAAGTAGGCCTGCGCCGCGATTCCGCGCAAGCCATCGGGATTATTTGTCCGTACATTTGCCTGAGGGGCACGGCCGGGACGTCCGAAGCCGGAAAGGGCCGCGATGACGGCGGCCGGGCGTCGGCATCCAGGACGGCGTCGGCTTCCTCGGCGGCGTCTGCTCGGGCGAGTCCACCGGCAAGTCCGCGGACCTGCGGGCCG
>NZ_JBEZUT010000555.1:0-3409 GCF_040636595.1 Kitasatospora sp. NPDC036755 | reverse complement strand
GGAGTACCGCCCGGACGCCGGCGCGGCCCGTGACCTGGGGCCGGCCCAGCCGCCCGGCGAGGCGCCGCCGCCGCTGCGCCGGCAGCTGGACCGGCTCTGCTCCTGGGCCTGGTACGCGGCGGTGCGCCCGCTGCTCACCGCGCTCGAACCCTTCGTCGGGGAGGGCCGGACGCCGCGCCTGATGCTGGTGCCGATGGGGGCGCTCGGCACCGTGCCGTGGCACGCCGCGTACGAGCCGGGCAGTGCGGGGCGGCGGCGCTACGCCGTCGAGGCGGCGCAGATCTCCTACGCGGCCTCGGCCCGGCTGCTCTGCGACGTGTCGCGCCGCCCCGACCTGCCGTACTCGGAGTCCGCGCTGATCGTCGGCAACCCCACCGGCGACCTGCGCTACGCGGGCGAGGAGGCCGAGGCGCTGCACCAGGGCTTCTACCCCCGGGGCGGCTACCTGGGGCGGCGCGCCTCGGGCGTGCCGGACGGCAACGGGACGCCGCGGGAGGTGCTGGAGTGGCTGCGCGACGGGCGCAGCGCGGGCGCCGTACTGCACCTGGCCTGCCACGGCACGGTGGCGGCGAACGACCGGCACAGCTCGTACCTGTCGCTGCACGGCGGCGAGTTGGCGGCCGAGGAGCTCACCGGGACGATGACGGCCGAGGGCTCGGCGCGGCCGGGCCTGGTGGTGCTGGCGGCCTGCCGCACCCATGTGTCGGGGCGCGGGCACAACGAGGCGTACAGCCTGGCGACGGCGTTCCTGGTGGCGGGCGCGCGGTCGGTGGTGGGCTCGCTGTGGACGGTGCCGGACGACGCCACCTCGGTGCTGATGTTCATGACGCACCACTTCCTGCGGCGCGAGGGGCAGCCGCCCGGACGCGCCCTGCGCTCGGCCCAGTTGTGGATGCTGGACCGGGACCGGGTGGCGCCGCCCGACATGCCGCCGGCGCTCGCCGCGCGGGCGCGCGCGGTCGAGCCCGACGACCTGACGACCTGGGCGGGCTTCACCCACCTCGGGCGGTAGCGTCCGGCCGGCCGGCCGGGCGGACCGGCCGCCCGGGGGGCCTCAGTGGCCCGGCCCGGGCACCACCGACCGCAGGGCGACCGTCCGGGTGGCCCACCGCCCGGTCGAGCGGCCCTCGCCGAGGTCGCGGCCGGCACCACCGCGGGCGGTGAACCGCAGCACCCCGTCGGAGGCCGGGCCGCCGCCGCGCCCGGCCGGGCGTCCCGGGTCCCAGGCGTTCAGGTGGAACGGCACGGTGTTCAGCTCCTCCTCGGCGACGATCAGCTTGAGCCAGTCGCGGCTCTGGCTGCCGGGCCGCACCGCGCGGCCGGCCGGCAGGCTCAGGGCGACCGGGCGGCCGTCCAGGGCGTGGCCGGTGCGCCCCGGCCCGATGAAGTCGCCCCGGTAGAGGGCGGAGTGGCTGCGGTAGCGGTCCGTCAGGTCGAACAGGGCGCACCAGAGGCGGCGGTGCGAGCGGTTGTGCAGCCGGATCGTCACCCGGGGCTCCAGCCAGCCGCCCGCGTCGGGCTCGTGGGCGCGGACGATCTCGCCGTTGCCGTCGGGCAGGATCGGACCGGCCTGCGGGTCGTCCCACGGGAGGATCTCGATCCGTACCGCGGAGGCGAGGTCCGAGCCGGGGTTGGAGAGCCGCTGGAGCCGGTACCAGCGGGTGAGGTGTTCGAGGCAGTCGACGACGGTGCGGGCGTCGGCGGGGCCGGTGAGCGGCAGCGGGTCCACGGTGCCGGTGCCGTCCCGCCGGGTGATCACGGCCCGCCCGCCGGCCGGGTCGACCCGGAGCAGCAGGTCGCCCGCCGCCGCCGGGTCGCCGGCGACGCGGAGCAGCGGCGAGGGGCCGCCGCCGGGCCCGGCCGTGGCGACGGCCTCGCGCAGCAGCCGCTCCGCCTCCGGGGCGCCCGGCTCGATCAGCACCGTCGTCGGGGGCAGGGCGAGCGCGGACGGCGCCACCGGGTAGGCCCGGCCCCGGTCGGGCTCCCAGCCGGCCGGGTCGACCAGGGTGTGCCGGGCGCGGACGCGCCGGGCCCGGACGGTCCTGGCCCGGGGCCCGGCGCCGCCGGCGCCCTCCTCGGCGCCCGCTTCGCCGCCGCCCCCGCCGCCGTCCTCGGGACCGCCCCCGCTGCCACCGGTGACGGTGAACTCGGTGGCGCCGCCGCCCTCGTCGTCGCGCAGGCCGTGGACCTGGCCGCAGTCGACCTCCCAGCCGTCCACCCCGTGGGTCAGCAGGTACGGGCTGCCCGGGCGGACCGCCCCGCCGAGGAAGGGCCGGTCGGCGGGGCCGCCGGGCTCCTGCGGGCTGAGGGTGGGGTGCTGGACCTCGCCCCAGGCCTGGACCCGGCACCGGGTGGCCGCCATGATCTCGCGGTAGCTCGCACCCGTCCCGGCCTCGTCCAGGGCGCCCAGCAGGGCGTGGGTGAACACGCCGTGGCGGCGGCCGTCGAACCAGTCCTCGTGCGAGACCTGGTCGAGCCGGCTCGCGGCCAGCAGGACGTGCCCGGCCCGCTCCGGCCGCGCGCCGCCCGCCGTCGCGTCGCGCGTCCCGTCGCGCGTCCCGTCGGCGGGCGCCCCCTCGACGGGCGCGGGGTTCGGGGACACGACCCGTCCGTACCAGGACGGGTGCGGAGTCACCGAGCGGACGGCGGGCCCGCGCGGCGGCCGGCGGGTCGCCCCGCCCGAGAAGCAGCAGTCGAGCACCGCCGCCAGGTGCGCGCCGGTGCCGGCCACCTCGTCCAGCAGGACGGCGAGCTCCTTGTCGGCCAGCGGCCCGTCGGCGCAGACCAGCGCCTGGTAGCGGCCGGTGGCCTCGATCCGCGCCTCCTCCTCCGTGCGCACGTCGAACTCGGCGCCGTGGCCCGCGTACCAGAGCAGCGCGGTGTCCTCCGGGCCGGCCTGCCCGAGGTGCTCGCGGATGCCCGCCCGGACCGCGGCCACCGTGGCCTCGCGGTCCAGCAGCCGGTGCGCGACCAGCCGGTCCCCCACCCGCCGGCGCAGCCATTCCTCGGCCGCCGTCACGTCGTTGACGCAGCCGGCGAGCGCGTCGTACCCGAGGGCGGTGTAGTCGTCGATCCCGACCAGAAGTGCGTGGACGTTCCCCATGGCGAGCAAGTGTGGCAGCCTCGTCGGGCCCCGCCGACCGGCGGTCCGGTCGCGGAGCGGTCGACTTCGGGGCGCCTTCCGGTCGCCGGTCCGATCCCGCCCGCCGAACGCTTCGCATTCTTGATGTTCCGTCACTATCCTGCTCGGGCGACCGCCGACGGTTTCCGGCCGCGCAGTCCACATCACGCCATTCGGTTCGGGGGAATCATGGGATCCATCGAAGGGCCCCGGCGCATCGTGCGCCCGGGCCCCGCCGCCGCTCCACCCGCCCGGGCGGCCGCCGCCCCGCAGCGCGCCGTGCGGTCC
>NZ_JBEZUT010000554.1:0-3418 GCF_040636595.1 Kitasatospora sp. NPDC036755 | reverse complement strand
GCCGACGCCGCAGCCGACCGGGCCGATGGCCGGGCCGCCGGACCGGGCGCCGCGCCCCACCAAGGAGCCGAAGCAGCCGGGCCTGTGGCTGGAGGCGTTCATGGACGGCATCAAGGGCACCGGCCCGAGCCCCTCCGGACCGGCGGGCGCGCAACCCGGCCCCGGCACGCACCCCGTGTCCGGCGCCCGGCCCGGCCCCGGCACGGATCCCGACCCCGGCGTCGGCCTCGGACAGGGCCACGGCTCCGGGCAGGCACACGGGCAGGAACGCGGCTCCGGGCAGGGACACGGACACACCACGGACGCCGGGCAGGCGGGTACCGGACGCACCGGCACCGCGCCCACCGGTGAAGAGACGGCAGGGAAAGGCGAGCAGTGATTCCGCACCGTAACAACATGGACTGGATCCTCAACGACCTGGCGCACAGCGTCCCGTGCGTGCGCCACGTGATCGTGCTGTCCGCCGACGGCCTGCGGATCGCCCAGTACGGCACCGACCCGGACACCGCCGACCGCCTCGCCGCCGCCTGCGCCGGGCTGCAGAGCCTGGCCGGAGCGATCGGCCACGAGTTCCCGCACGGCGACGGCTCGATGCGGCTGGTGGTGATCGAGGTGGACGGCGGCTACTTCTACCTGATGGCGGCGGGCGACCGCGCCTACCTCGCGGTGCTCGCCGACGAGGGCGTGGACGCCGGGCTGGTCAGCCACCAGATGCGCGACCTGGTCGCCCGGATCGGCGAGCACCTGTCCACGCCGCCGCGCAACCCCGAGGCGGTCGCGTGAACCGGCCCCCGGTCCGGTCCGTCTCCACGGGCTCCGGCTGCGGGACGGTCACGTGAACGAGCACAGTGAGGCGGCGGCATGACGGCCGAGCAGGGCGGCTGGGAGGGCCCCGAGCCCGACCGGCTGTACGTCATCACCCGGGGCCGCAGCGGCCCCTCCGGGCCGGGGGTCTTCGACCTGGTCACCCTGATCGTCTCCGGCGCGGAGCCGACCCCCGCCCATCAGCCGGAGCACGCCGCGATCCTGCGGCTGTGCCGTTCCCCGCTCTCGGTCGCGGAGGTCTCCGCCTACCTGGAGCTGCCCGTCAGCGTGGTCACCGTGCTGCTGGCGGACCTGCTCGACGACGGGCTGATCGAGGCCCGCAGCGCCGCCGTGCCCGCGGCGGAACTCCCCGACCGTGCCCTGTTGGAGGCGGTGATCCATGGACTTCAACGGCTCTGACACGGTGGCCGGGCCGGCCGGCCCGGACCTGCTGCCGGACAGCGTGACCACGGCGGTCAAGGTGGTGGTGGTCGGCGGCTTCGGTGTCGGCAAGACGACGCTGGTCGGCGCCGTCAGCGAGATCCGGCCGCTGACCACCGAGGAGACCATGACCCAGGCCGGGGTCGGGGTGGACGACCCGACCGGGGTCGAGCAGAAGACCTCCACCACCGTCGCCATGGACTTCGGCCGGATCAGCATCAGCGAGCGGCTCGTGCTGTACGTCTTCGGCACCCCCGGCCAGGAGCGGTTCTGGTTCCTCTGGAACGGCCTGTTCGAGGGCGCCCTGGGCGCGGTCGTCCTGGTGGACACCCGCCGACTGGAGGTCAGCTTCGAGGTGATCGGGCGGCTGGAGGAGCGCGGCGTGCCCTTCGTGGTGGCCGTCAACGGCTTCCCGGAGGCGCCGTCCGTCCCGCTCGACGAGCTGCGCGGCGCGCTGGACCTGCCGGCCGAGGTGCCGATCGTCAGCTGTGACGCGCGCAGCCGGGAGTCCAGCCGGGACACCCTGATGACCCTGATGCACTACCTGTACGAGCTGGCCGCCCCGTCCGCCGCCCGCTGAGCCCGCGGCTGCTCCGCACCTGGCCGTCACACCGACGACCATCACCGACGACCATCACCGACGACCGTCGCCGAAGCCCGAAGACCGAAGCCCGCCACCGACCCCCATCCGCGACCGGAGACCCCGTGACCACCGCGTTCCCCGAACCCGCCGGCCCCGCCCCGGCCACCGCCCCGCCGCCCGGCTGCCCGGCCCACGCGGGCGGCGGCATCGCCCCGACCGGCCCCGGCGGCCTGCTCCGCCTGTACGGCCCCGAGGCCGAGGCCGACCCGGCGGGCCTGTACGAGAAGCTGCGCGCCGAGCACGGCGAGGTGGCCCCGGTGCTGCTGCACGGCGACCACCGGGCCTGGCTGGTGCTCGGCCACGGCGCCAACATCACGGTGATGCGCACCCCCACGCTGTTCTCCCGGGACTCGCGCCGGTGGAACGCCTTCCGCAACAACGAGGTCCCGGCCGACTCCCCGCTGCTGCCGGTGGTCGCCTGGCAGCCGATCTGCGTGTTCGCGGACGGCGACGAGCACCGCCGGCTGCGCGGCGCGCTGCTGGACGGCCTGAACGGCTTCGACCGGCGGGGCATCCGCCGGCACGTCCGCCGCTTCACCACCGACCTGGTCCAGGTGGTCGGGCCGACCGGCCGGGCCGAGCTGATCTCCCAGTTCGCCGAGCACCTGCCGATGCTGGTGATGACCAAGCTGCTCGGCATGCCGGACGAGTACGGGCCCCAACTGGTCACCGCCGCACGGGACCTGATGAAGGGCACCGAGACGGCGATCGCCAGCAACGAGTACGTGGTCGCCGGTCTGCGCCGGACCATCGCCATCAAGCGCGACAGCCCCGGCGACGACCTGACCAGCCGCCTGCTGGCGCACCCGGCCGGGCTGACCGAGGACGAGGTGATGGAGCACCTGCGGGTGGTGCTGCTCGCCGCGAACGAGACCACCGTCAACCTGATCGCCGACTCGCTGAAGATGGTGCTCACCGACCCGCGCTTCCGCGCCCACCTCTCCGGCGGGCAGATGACCCTGGGCGAGGCCCTGGACCAGGTGCTCTGGGACTCCCCGCCGATGTCCCTGGTGGCCGGCCGCTGGGCGACCGCCGACACCGAGCTGGGCGGGCAGCGGATCGAGGCCGGGGACCTCCTGCTGCTCGGGCTGGCCGCGGGCAACGTCGACCCGGTGGTCCGGCCCGACCTGGCGGCCCCGCTGTACGGCAACCGCTCCCACCTGTCCTTCGGCGCGGGACCGCACGAGTGCCCCGGCCAGGACATCGGGCGGCACGTCGCGGAGGCCGGGATCGACATCCTGCTCACCCTGCTGCCGGACGTCCGGCTCGCGGTGCCGGAGGAGGAGCTGACCTGGAGCTCCGCCTGGATCTCCCGGCACCTGACGGCGCTGCCGGTGGAGTTCACCGCCCGCGACATCGAGCCGGACCCGGTCTCGGTGGCCGAGGCCGAACTGGCGGAGGCCGACCAGGCGAAGGCGGAGCGCACGGACGCGGGCCAGCCGGGCGAGGGGCGGGCGGCCGCCGCACCGGAGCCGGACGGCCAAGCGGGCCCGGCGGCCCCGACGGCCCCGGCGAGCCCGACGGTGCCCG
>NZ_JBEZUT010000553.1:0-3423 GCF_040636595.1 Kitasatospora sp. NPDC036755 | reverse complement strand
GCAGCCGCCAACGCCCGCTCCCGCAACACCTCAAGGCTCGGCGCCTCAGTGACCGTCCGCTGCCCAGAAGCACCCATCACCGCTGATCTCCTGTCTCGACTGACTGCTTCATCGCACCGCACCGCACTGTCCCGACGGCCCGCACCGCTGTCGCGGCCGGTGCACCGCCCCCGGCCGCCGGCCGCCGTTCTCCGGCCGCGCCGCGGGCTCCCGCTGTTCCCGCTCTCATTGCCGCTCCCCCGCCCGCAGTTCGGTGGCGATCTGACGCCGGCCGGCGACCAGCGTCTCCACCACCACCCCGAGGCCGACCACCAGGGTCAGGCCCACGGTGGGCAGCAGCACCGGCAGCACCGCCGGGGTCAGGGTCTCCCGGACGGTGGCACCGACCAACGACGAGAGGTCGAAGGCGCCGCCCAGCAGGGCGACCGCCACCAGCGCCACCAGGCCACCGCCGACCGCCGCCGCCAGGGTCTGCGGCAACGCCTCGGCGATGATCAGCGCCAACCCCTGCCGGGGCCGCAACCCCATGGTCCGCAGCCGGGCGAGCACCGCCGTACGGTCCGGTGCGGCCCGCAGCAACGTCAGCAGCACGGCCAGCAGGGCGAACCCGGCGGCGGCGAAGCCCGCGTACCAGAACAACCGCCCGGCGGCGCGCTGCACCGGGTCGTCGGCCAGTGCCGCGATCGTCTCGCGGCTGCTGTGCACCACGTAGCCGGGCGGCAGCCCGGAGGTGGCCCTGCCCGCCGCCGTGGCCTCGTCGTTGACCAGCTTGGCGAGGCCCACCGCCTGCGCGCCAGTGCCGATGCCGCGCTCCATCAGCAGGGCCCGGACCCGGTCCGGCTCCACGTCGCCGACCGCGAACCATTTGTTCACCTTGGTCGCCCGCTGGAGCTCCGGCAGGTGCTCCTTCGCGGGACCGGCCGGCACCACGACGAAGGGCTTGCCCGGGTCCGGGAGGGCGGGCGTGGCGGAGACGATCCCGGCGACGCCGGTGGCCATCACGCTGCCGGTGGGCGTGCGCACCTGCGCGGCGCCCTTGGCCAGCTTGTCGGCGAGGTCCCGGCTGAACAGCGCGGGCACCGGGCTGTCCTTGCCGCCGGGAGCGTCCAGCACGGCCGGGTCGTACCCGCCGACCCCGGCGGTGCGGGAGATCTCCGCGTAGGCCTTGGGCTCGACCACCACGAGGATGGCGTCGGTGGTGCCCCGGTCGCCGCCGATGAAGGTGGCCCGCTCCTCGATCCAGGCGCCGGTCGCCGCCCGGACTCCGGGCAGCTCACCGGCCGCCTTGGTGAAGGCCTCCGGCAGGGTGGCGTAGACCGGGACGGCCACGGACACGTCGCCGCCGGTGGCGATGCGCCCGGCACGCGTCCGGGAGCGGTCCACCGTGTCGAGCACGGTGGCGCCGAATCCGGTGGCCGTGACGGCGATCAGCAGGGCGAGCAGCGGCAGCACGGAGGGCTTGCGGCGGCCCGAGTTGTCGCGGGCGGCCCGGACCAGGCCCAGGAAGCCGACCAGCCCGCGCCCCCGCCCGGCGAGGGCGGCCAGCCAGCCGACCACGAGGGGCTCGATCCGGGCCAGCAGCAGCCCGCCGGACACGGCGAGCAGCAGCGGGGAGGCCACCAGCAGCGGGTCCACGCCACCACCGGCGTGGCCGACGCCGCGGCGCCGGACCTCCGCCACGGCCGCGGCGGTCACCGCCAGCACCGCGAGTTCGCCGATCACCCGGCGCCAGCCGCCGGCCGGACGAGGACGCGCCCAGAGCAGCGCGGCCCGGGCCGGGAAGGCCAGGATCGCGAGCAGGGTCACGGCGAGTGCCAGCAGCACCGGGTTGCCCCACCGGGGGGTGGGCAGCAGCACCAGCGCCAGGGCCGTCCCCAGCACCGCGGCGGGGAGCACGGTCACGGCGCCCTCACCGAGCAGCCGCAGCAGCACCCCGCTGCGCGAACCGCCACGGGCCTGGAGCAGCCGGATCTCGCCGGCGCGGCGGTCCGTGCTGAGCGCCGCGGCCAGGCAGAGCACCACGACGGCGATGCCGGCGACGCCGGCCGGCCCGATGGCGCCCAGCGGGGCCGCGGCCTGGTAGCGGTCGGTGGCCCGGGTGAGGACGTCCGGCAACAGCGAGGTGGCGTGCAGGTCGGCCCGGAGGGTGGAGTCGATCAGGGCGGTCATGCCGGGGCCGGCCGTGTACGAGGCGAGGGCCGCGTGCGTCCGGTCGAGCCGGTCGGCCCGCAGCGCGCCGGGGTCGACGGGCAGCCGCCAGAAGTCCTGGCCGCTCGAACCCCAGCGGGCCAGCGCGGGCAGGCTGCCGCCGTCGACGAAGCCGCTGGTCCAGTACCACGCGTCGTCGCCCTTGAGGCCCAGACAGGCCCTGGCCGGGCAGCCGAGCCCCTCCCAGAAGGGGTCCTTGGGGTCATTGACCCGGTAGAGGCCGACCACGGTGCTGCGCAGCTGCACCGGACCGTCGGTGCCGCTCTCGATGACGTCACCGAGCTTGATGTTGACGGCCTCGGCGGCCTGCTGGCTCAGCACGACCGGCAGCGGGCCGTCGGCCGGGGCGGGGCCCGGCCAGGTGCCCGCGGTGAGCGTCACCCGGTCGGCGAGGCCGTCCAGGTAGTACAGGCCGAGCCTCGGGTTGGCGTGGTCGGAGAGCCGGGTGAACCCAGGGTTGAACATCGAGCGCTCGGTCTTGACCCGGGTGCCGTGGACCTGGCCGACCCGGCTCAGCGGCAGCTGCCGTCCGATCTGCGCGCCCAGCTTCTGCCCGACGGCCCGGAGGTCGTCGGCGTTGTCGTTGGGGGTCGTCTCCGAGGTGAGTTCGAGGTTGGTCACGTTGGTGCCCAGGCCGCGGGCGAACTCCTGGAGCGCGGTGTCCGCGCCCCGGTCCGCGATCCTCGGGAAGGCGGCTGCCAGGAAGACGGTCACCAGGGCGAGGGCCGCCGTGAGCAGCGCGGCCAGGGGCATCGCCCGCAGCCTGGTGCGGACCCAGGGCGCGGGCCGGTAGGCCCGTGCGGGCGCGGGCCCCTGCTCCGGGGCGGGGGTGGGCACGGTCGTGCCGGCCTGGGTGGTCACATCTCCTCCACGTGGCGCAGCCTGGCGGCCACGTCTCGACGCCGGCGCCCGATCAGGAAGGCCGACAGCAGCGGGGCGACGGCGATCGCGGTCGCGAAGAGCAGGGCCTGGCCGACGGGCAGCTCGACCAGGGCCTCGGGCAGCGGGCGCCGGGCGGCGGGCGTCAGGACGACGAACGGGACGATCAGATGGGTGAGCAGGGCGCCGAGCACCAGTCCGACGGTCCCGCCGAGGCCGACCAGCAGCGCGTTCTCGGCGGCGACGGTGCGGGCGACCTGCCGGCGCGGCGCGCCCAGGGCGAGCAGCAGCGCGGAGTCCCGGGAGCGCTCGTGGGCGGAGCCGGCCACGGCGGCG
>NZ_JBEZUT010000552.1:0-3439 GCF_040636595.1 Kitasatospora sp. NPDC036755 | reverse complement strand
CCACGGACAGGTCGATCTCGTACGACTTCCCGTCGACGCCGAAGTGGACGGTTTCCGCGGCGGCGCCGCCGTCCCATGAACCCTGGTGCAGCCGGCCCAGGCCCGCGGACACCCGGGCGGCACCGTCGGCGAGCAGCACGCCGGGAGTCGACTCCGAGAACGGCACCACCACGAAGGCCTCGCGCCGCACGGCGCCGAGCTTGCTCAGCACCGGGTCGTTCCGCAGGTAGTCGATCTTGGACTGGGCGGTGTCCCAGCCGGCGTCCGCCAGCACGATGGCGTCCGGGTCCGCCGCGACGACCTTCTCCCAGCTCACGTTCTGCCAGCCGCCGGGCAGGTCCCCGAAGACGTTGGCGGCACCCACGGCGTCGAGCACCAGCTGGGGCCCGCCGTGGCCGGCGCCGACGAACGGCGACTTGGTGTCCGAGTCGTACCACAGGACCTTCAGGCCCTTGCCCGCGGCCGTCGCCCTGATCCGGGCCAGTTGTTCCTCCTGTTCCCGCTGGACCGCGGCGGCCCGGTCCGTGACGCCGAAGACCATGGCGACGTCGTTCAGTTCGCCCCACGCCGCCTGC
Source organism: Kitasatospora sp. NPDC036755 (assembly GCF_040636595.1). Taxonomy (NCBI): domain Bacteria; kingdom Bacillati; phylum Actinomycetota; class Actinomycetes; order Kitasatosporales; family Streptomycetaceae; genus Kitasatospora; species Kitasatospora sp. NPDC036755. The sequence goes on along the minus strand of NZ_JBEZUT010000552.1, from coordinate 2,864 downwards.
CAGGTCGTCGGCGCGGCCTTGCTCCTGTCCGAGCAGCCGAACGGGGAGACGTACGACGGGATGCCCTGGCCGACCAGTTCCTCCCGGGAGCCCGCGACCTTGTCGGTGAACGCGCTGGCGTAGGAGGCGTACAGGAAGTCGGGACGGGCCGCGAGGAGCTTCTCCTTCGTCGGGTACTCCTTGGAGAGCACCGGGACGGACTCGTAGGCCGTCTTCCACTTCCCCGGGACGGCGTCGTCGAGGTAGGCGGTACCGGCCATGCGGGACTCCAGGCCGAGGGCCAGGGCCACCTCGGTGGCACCCTGGTTGAGCGTCACCAGCCGGGCGGGCGGCGCGCCGACCGACACGGTGGTCCCGCAGTTGTCCACGCTGACCGGCGCGGCACTCCCGGTCGATCCGCCGGCCGCGACGGGCGCCGGGGCGCCGGCGCAGCCGCCGAGCGCGCCGACGAACAGGACGGCCGCGACCGTCCGGCGCACACGTGCCGGACCTGCCGGACGCGCGGGGCGGGTGGGACGAACGGAGCATATGGACGGAAACGGGTACGGCTGACCGCTGGGCACGTGTTCTCCAAAACCCTCGTGGAACATGTCGCGCCGTGGCCGGTCTCCTGGCTTCCGCATCGACGCACCACGGCCGACCTTCCCGGGCGGCTCTTCGGGCCGCCCAGTGGCCCCGACCGCTGGGGGAGCCGGTCGGCGAGGGCCGCGGAACTCCGCGGCAACAGTGGCGAGGGCCGCACCGGACTTCGACCGGTTTCCCGTGCACCACGGCGGTGAAAAGGTATCAGGCGTGGTCAGGCCGGTGCCGACCGGCTCGAGGGGTGATCGTTCGGCCACGCCCGGTGGCAACGCGACAGCGCCGAACGCCGTGCGGGCCCCCGAGGAACCGGCTTCGCCCGAAGCGCCCCGACCCGTACGGGAGGAACGCCGCCCCGCGCCGGACCTTCCGGAACGGGCTTCAGGGCGTGCGCTCGGATCGCGCCGTGTGGCTTTCAGAGCTGGTCGTAGATGGTGGCGAGGTGGCGCAGGGCGTCGGTCGTCGCTTCCAGGGCCTGGGTGTCGAGGTGTGCGAGGGCGGTGTCCAGCGCTTGCGCGAGGGCGGTCTGGCGTTCGGCGTGGCGCGCTCGGCCGGTGTCGGTGAGGGTGACGAGTACCGACCGCTTGTCGCCCTCGGGGCGTTCGCGGGTGACGTAGCCGGCGGCCGCGAGGCCGTTGACCAGTTGGGTGGTGGCCGCGCCGGTGGTCTCGGTGGCGGCGGCGAGTTGACCGATCGGGAGCGGCCCGTTGTCGGCGAGCGCGCGCAGGGCGCGGGCATGGGTGAGGGAGAGGGCGCCCGGGGTGCGGGTGGCGCGTCCGCGCAGGCGGGAGTCGGCGGCGCTGAGGCTGTAGGCGGCACGGGCGAGCCGGTCGAGGGCCAGGTGGCGGGCGGGGGCGGGCTGCTGGTCCGGCATGAGGGGGTCTTCCTGGTGTGCGGCGGGGGCGGGTTGACAGGAATTCTAGCCTAAGTACTTAATAGATAAGTACTTAGGCACTGCGCCGGGCGCAGCGTCCGCCAGTACCCCGACGAGAGGACACCTGTCATGACTGTTCGTTCCACCGGCCAGAGCTGGGCCCTGGACATCGCCCTCGCCCAGGGCGGCTTCGACGCCCTGCACCCCCAGGCCAAGGGCACCATGCAGCAGCTCGGCCACGACCACACCGACTTCGACAAGGTCTTCGACCTGGTGCAGAGCGGCGTGATGCTGCCCAAGGCGTGGGCCACCATCGCCGGCCAGGCCGAGGAGCGCGCCGCCCACCACGAGAAGAACGGCTACCCGCGGACCGCCGCCGACCTCTACCTGCGTGCCGCCGTGATGTGGGGCCGCGCCCAGTACTCGATCTTCGACGCCGCCGACCCGCGCAAGCTCGCCTTCCGGGAGCACGCCAACCACTGCGTCGAGCGTCTGGGCGCGCTGCGCGAGGGCCGGGTGCGCAGGGTCGTCCTCGACTTCAAGGGGAAGCAGATCTTCGCCCTGCTGCACCTGCCCGCGGGGAAGGTCGAGAACGCCCCGGCGGTCATCCTCGGCCCGGGGATGGACATGATCAAGGAGGACTACATCTACGCGGCCGAGCGGTACTACACCTCCCGCGGCATCGTGGCCCTGTCGATCGAGGGCCCCGGCCAGGGGGAGAGCCGGGCCAACGGACTGACCGTCGACCTGACCAACTACGAGCGCGCGATCAGCCGCTACATCGACCACCTGGCCTCGCTGCCCGAGGTCGACCCGGCCCGGATCGGCATGTTCGGCATCTCCATGAGCGGCTACTGGGGCTCCCGCGCCGCCGCCACCGACCCCCGCCTCGCGGCCCTGGCCGCCTTCGAGGCCGTCACCGGCGACTTCACCACCATCTTCGAGCGGGCCCAGCCGACCTTCAAGAACAACTACATGTTCATGGCCGGCTACACCGACGAGGACGCCTTCGACACCGAGCTCGCCGCCCGGATGCCGCTCGGCGACCTGGTCGGACAGATCACCTGCCCGGTCCTGTACGGCATCGGCGAGTTCGACGAACTCACCGTCCTGGAACAGGCCATCGCCAACTACGAGCGGGTCCGTGCGCCCAAGGAGCTGCGCGTCTACGAGAACGAGTTCCACCCGCTGGGCGGCACCGCCGCCGAGGTCTTCCGCTTCGGCGCCGAGTGGGTCGAGCGGGCCCTGAACGGCGAGTTCGCGGAGCCTGCCCGCGACGTGCGCCACTACGTCCACGCCGACGGCCGCACCACCGACGGCACCGCCGACCCGACCTGGTGGCTCGGCACCACCCCCGCCCGGATCGCCGACGCCCGCCGGGCCTGACGCCCCCGGCGCCGACCCGCGCGCC
>NZ_JBEZUT010000551.1:0-3451 GCF_040636595.1 Kitasatospora sp. NPDC036755 | reverse complement strand
CCTCGCCGGCCGCGTACACGCCCGGCAGCACCTCGCCGTCCGGCCGCAGCACCCGGGAGTCCAGGTAGGTCTCCAGTCCGCCCAGCGACTTGCGGCCGCCGCAAGGGCCGAGGCCCGCTTCGGCGCCGGCGGCACCGACCACCTCACCGGCTACGGCGCCCGTCAGGTGCTGGACGGGCACCCGGCCCGGCTGGCCGACCTCATCCGGGCCGGCCGGCCGCGCGAACTCCTGCCCCCGGTCGTCGCGCTGGCCGGCGCCGACCGGGCGGCCGCGGGCGTCCTGACCGGCACGCTGCGCACCCCGCTCACCGTGCTCAGGGCGGCCCACCGGCTCTCCCGGGTCCGCTACGCCGAGGCGCTGGACGAGGCGGCGGCCAAGCTGACCGCCCGCCACGTCCCGGACGGCGCGGGCACGGCGGGGGCCCGCTCGGCCGTCGACCTCGCCTGGTGCGTGCCCGGCCCGGCCGCCCGCTGGCTCTCCGACGAAGCGCTCTCCGCGGTCGCGCTGCGGCTCCGTCTGGCCGCGCGCAGACCGGCGCCCGAGGAGCACCCCGGCGCGCACCGCGCCCGGCACGCCCTCTACCGGCAGGCGCACTCCTTCCGCACGATCGTGCAGGCCGCCGAACAGCCCGGCCAGCGGCTGCACGCGCCCTTCCTCGACAACCAGGTGGTGCGCGCCGCCCGGCTGCTGCCCGACGACGTCCGCCTCCAGCCCGGCGCCCGGCACGCCCTCCTGCACGCCGTCCTCACCGGCGCGGGCCGCACCGACCTGCCCTCCGACTGGGGCCGGGGGCCCCGTCCCGACCGCACCGCCCCCGCCCGCGCCGGCCTGCGCCTCGCCGCCGACGGCCTCGCCGAGCTCTTCGACTCCCCGCTGCTCGCCGAAGCCGGCCTCATCGACCTTCGCGCCGTCCGCGCCGGTCTGGCCCGCTCCGCCGACCCCGGGAGCCCGCTCCCGCCCTCCGACCTCGCCGGCCTCGCCGACCTCGTCTCCACCGAACTCTGGCTCCGCCGCGTCCGCGCCCGCCGCCACGGTGCCTGCTGGACCGGCCTGCCCAGCCCCCGCCAACCCGCCCTCACCTCCTGAACCCCCGCCGCCGCGGCACCCGCCTCCTGCGGCGCGGTTGCCGGGCGCCGGTCGGCGGGGCGGTGATGATGGCGGGGATGTGGATCCGGGGTGTGGATCCGGGGTGAGGAGGAGGCACGGTGACCGGTGGGAGCGCGGGGCGGGAGGTGCCGGTCGTGCTGTCGGTGCTCGGGCGTCCGCCGGCGGGGCGCCCGCCGGGGGTGCTGGCGGCCTGCGACGGGTCGGACGGGTCGCTGTGGGCGCTGGACCGGGCGATGACGGAGGCCGAGCTGTTCGACCTGCCGCTGTACGTGCTCGCCGTGGTCAACCCGGCGCCGGCCGGCTACCCGCCGGGGATGGCGGAGCTGGTGCAGGAGAGCGTGGAGACGCTGGTCGAGAGCATGGCGGACGGGCTGCGCCGCTCGGTGGCGGCGGTGCAGCGCCAGCGCCCGGCGCCGTACGCGGGGGAGCTGTCGCTGCACGTGGTGCTGGGCAACGCGATCGAGGTGCTGCTGGAGGCGGCGCCCCGGCAGCACACGCTGGTGATCGGCACCCGGGGCAACGGCGGGTTCTCCCGGCTGCTGATGGGTTCGGTGAGCTCGGCGGTCGTGCACCACGCGGCCTGCCCGGTGCTGGTGGTCCCGGCGCCGCCCGCGGTCTGAGCGGCGGGACGGGTGTCCGCGGGGTGCCGGGAATGTACCGAGATGGTTCACCGTTCACCCATCTCGTACCCATCTGACGAGACGCCCCCTGGAGCCCCCTGCATGAAGGTCGAGATCTGGAGCGACATCGCCTGCCCCTGGTGCTACATCGGCAAGCGCCGGTTCGAGCAGGCGCTGGCGGACTTCCCGGGCAAGGAGCGGGTCGAGGTCGTCTACCGCCCGTACCAGCTGGTCCCGGACGCCCCCGCCACCGCGAGCCCGCACCGCGCCTGGCTGGCCGAGCGCTACGGCCCGCAGTCGGTGGCGATGGACGCCCGGGTGGCCGAGCTGGGCCTCGCCGAGGGCATCACGTACGACTTCGACGCCGCCCTGCACGCCAACACCTTCCTGGGCCACCGGCTGCTGCACCTCGCCGAGGCCGAGTACGGCCCGGCCGTCCAGGGGCGGCTGAAGGAGGCGCTGCTGAAGGCGCACTTCACCGACGGCGTCGACGTCGGCGACCGCGCCGCCCTGACCGACGTCGCCGTGTCGGCAGGGCTGGAGCGGGCCCGGGTGACCGCCTACCTGGCGGGCGACGAGGGCACCGCCGAGGTCGAGGCCCAGCTGGCCGAGGGCCGCGAGCTGGGCATCAGCGCCGTGCCGACCTTCGTCTTCGAGGGCAAGTGGGCCGTCCAGGGCGGCCAGGACGCCGCGACCTTCCGCAAGGTGCTGGAGCAGGTCGCCACCGAGATCGGCGAGCGCCGCCCCGCCCCGGTGCAGGTCGCCCCGGCCGGGGAGGCCTGCGCGGACGGCTCCTGCGCCATCTGACGCGGACCGCTGATCGGCCGGGCGCACGGCCGTGCGGACCGGAGGCCCGCTCCAGGGATCCTGGAGCGGGCCTCCGTCATGACCGCCCGGAGCGCGCCCGCGTCACGGGCACCGACCCGGGTCATGGGCACCGACCGCGTCACGAGCAGCGGAAGCGGGCCTGCGCCCAGTCCGCGACGTTCAGCGCCGACCAGATCCCGTTCACCGGTGTGACCATCAGCTTGACCGATTTCTGCCCCGCCAGCGGGACGTGCACCGGCACCGGGTCGTCGCCGACGGCCAGCGGGCCGGAGCGCCACAGGGTGGCGCCGTCCCCGCCCTCGACGGAGAAGACGACCCCGCCGGGCGAGAGCGTGGCGTCGTCCACCCCGGCCACCGCGTCGAAGGAGGTGCAGCTGCGGTTGAGGTCGATCACGGTGCCCGCCGGGGCGTGCACGGTGATCACGTGCGGGTGGTAGTCGCCGCCGATCCAGCCGCCGTCGCGCTGCCAGAACTTGTCGCTGCCCTTCTGCCGGATGCTCGGCTCGGGCGGCGGCACCCGGTTGTTGCCGGGCTTGAGCACCGGCAGCGAGTTGCCCCAGAAGTCGCTGAGCACCGGTGGTGTCGGCTTGGTGACGGTCGGGGTCGGCACCGGCGGAAGGGTGGGCGTCGGGACGACCGGCACGTCCGGCGTCGGCAGCGGCGGGAGGGTCGGCACGGTCACGACCGGTGGAGTGACGACCGGCTTCGGTGCCTTGGACGTGCTGGGCCCGGGCGTGGTGGGCTCCGGCGCCAGGGTGCCGGCGGGCTCCGGAGCCGGCGTGGACCTGGCGGCCGGCTTGCTCCGGCCGGGCCCTACGCTCGAATCGGACGCGGACCCAGCCGCGGCCGAACTCGACTCTGCGACAAGGTGGTTGGGCGATGACGGAGCAGGGCG
>NZ_JBEZUT010000550.1:0-3458 GCF_040636595.1 Kitasatospora sp. NPDC036755 | reverse complement strand
GAGCGCGCGGGCCCGCGCGAGCCGGACCGCCCGGTGCGGTGCCGCAGGTTCTGCGTGCCCCGCCCGGCAGGGTCAACGGATTCCTCGACCGCATGGTTCAGCATTCCGGTCAGGAATATGCGGAGAATAGAAGTTCGCAGGTCGGAGTGGATTACTGGAGCGGGCATCGTGAAATGTCCACGGTAATTCAGAGGTTTCTCCTCCGGTACGGACGGTGTCGATCCGAGGAATTCGCTCGATGTCCGTTCGATTCGAGCAGATCCCTTCCGCTCGCCGATCCGATCTGACAGCATCGTCCGCTATCCGGCGAGCGAATGCCGGTGTTCACCGCGCCGGTGTTCCCGTGGGGTGTCCGTCCGCGGCCTCTCCGCCGGGACCGGGCCCACGGGTGGGACCGGGACGCGACCGGGGACCCTACCGGGGGAGGAACTTGATGCTCGGCTTCGTCGTGCGCAGACTGCGTGGGCGACTGCCGCTGGCCGCTGCCGTCCTGCTGACGGTACTGGTCACCACGGCGGTGCTGACCGCCCTGGTGACCTTCAACAGCGGCGTCGGCCAGGCCGGCCTGCGGCAGGCGCTCCAGGGCCCGGGCCATGCCCGGACCGCCGTGGTGGTGACCGCCGAACACGGCCTCGACCAGCGGCAGAAGGACGAGGAGGCGCTCGCCTCCTACCGGCAGAAGCTCTTCGGCGACCTGCCCGTGCGCACCGACAGCCTGCTGCGCAGCCGCACCTACGGCCTGCCGGACGGCGCCGCCGCGGCGGCGGCCGGAAGTCCGGCTGTCGGGAGCGTCGCGGCCGGCACCGCCAAGGCCGACCTGACGGTCCTCGCGGACCTCGACCGCACCCGGGTGAGCCTGGCCGCCGGCGCCTGGCCGGACCCGGCCACCGGCTCCGTCCGCTCGGCCGCCCCGCAGGTGGCCGTCCCCCACACCATGCTGGCCCGGCTCGGCCTGGCCGCCGAGGCGTTGCCCGCGGACGTCCGGCTCACCGAGCGGCTCGACGGCACGCCGCTGACCGTGCGGGTCACCGGCACCTACCGGCCCGTCGACCCGTTCGCCGCGTACTGGCGGATCGACCCGGTCGGCGGCCACGGGATCGAGACCGGCGGCTTCACCACCTACGGCCCGATGATGGTCGACCAGAGCGCCTTCACCTCGGGCGGCCTGGTGCAGAGCAGCCGCGGCTGGCTGCTCGACGCCGACTTCGCGGGCGTCGACCAGGGCACGGCCGAGGCCGTCGGCGACCGGGCCAGGAGCCTGGGCGACGACCTGCGGAGGGCCTCCGGCCTCGCCGCCACCACCGAACTCCCGCAGGTGATGAGCGAGTTGTCGGCCGGCCTGCTGGTCGCCCGGTCCACGCTGCTGATCGGGGCCCTGCAACTCGCGGTGCTCGCCGGGGCCGCCCTGCTGCTGGTGGTCCGACTGATCTCGACCCGCCAGGAGCCGGAGAACGAGCTGCTCGCCGCCCGTGGCGCCTCCGGTGCCAGGCTCGGCGGCTTCACCGCCCTGGAGTCGGTGCTGCTCGCCCTCCCGGCCTCGGTGCTCGCACCCCTGCTCACCCCGTTCCTGGTCCGCGTCCTGGCGGGCCTCGGCCGGTCCCACCAGGTCGCCATGGACGCCCAACTGCGCTGGACGCTCTGGCCGGTGGCCGTGCTCTGCGCCCTCGGCTGCATCGTGCTGACCACCGTGCCCGGCCTGCTGCGCGGCGCCGGCTCCGCCCTGCGCCGCCGGGCCGGCCAGCGCCAGGCCGTGGTCTCCGGTGTCGCCCGCAACGGCGGGGACCTCGCGGTGCTCGCACTGGCCGCCCTTGCCTACCAGCAGCTCGACCAGTACGGGGGCGGGCTGTCCGCCGACTCCTCCGGCCGACTCGGCGTGGACCTGCTGTTGGTCGCCACTCCGACCCTCGCCCTGTGCGCCGGCACCCTGGTGGTGCTGCGGCTGCTGCCGCTCGTCGCCCGGCTGGGCGCCCGGTTCGCCGCCCGGGGCCGAGGGCTCGGCCCGGCCATGGTCGGCTGGCAGCTGGCCCGCCGGCCCGGCCGCGCCACCGGGCCGGTGCTGCTGCTCGTCATGGCGGTGGCCACCGGCGTGCTGGCGCTCGGTCAGCACGCCACCTGGACGGCCTCCCAGCGCGACCAGGCCGCCTTCGACACGGCGGGCGGTCTGCGGATCTCCGCCTCGCACAGCGCGCTGATGGGCCAGGGCGGCCGCTACGGCAGCCTGCCCGGCGGCGACCGGCTGGTCCCCGTCGACCGTGAGGAGGAACTGCTGCCCAACGGCAGGAGCGAGGTGCTCGCGGTGGACTCCGCCGCCCTCGCCGCGCGCGTCCCCGTCCGCGACGACCTGCTCGACGGGGCCGACCGGGCGAAGCTCTTCGGCGGGCTCGCCCAGCCGGCCCCCACCGGTGCGGCGGCCGGGGTGCCGCTGCCCGGCCGCCCACTGCGGATCGACGCCGACCTCCTCGTCCGGGACCTGGCCGTCCGGCCGGTCCCGCCGCAGCTGGCCCTCCTGCTACAGGACCGCTTCGGCTACGTCCACAAGGTCCCGTTCACCGGGCTCCGGGCCGACGGCGAGCAGCGTGCCTCGGCCTCGCTGAGCGCGCTGGTGGACGCCCCGGCGGGCTCCGTCGCCGCACCGCTGACCCTGGTCGGCGCGACCGCCTCCTTCGGCGGCGGCGCCGAGAGCGAGGTGACCGTCCGCCGGCTGGCCGTCTCGGACAGCGCGGACGGCCCCGCGACCGAGGTCCCGGTGCCGGCCGGCCTCACCTGGACGGCAGGCACGACCGAGGGGCCGCAGCTCGCGACCGGCACTCCGCCGCCGATCACCGTAGGGCGCGAACCGGCCGACGCCGGGCGGCTGTTCACCGTCCGCTTCGCCCCCAAGCCCGGTCTGGCGGGCCCCGTTCCGGCCGTCGTGCGCACCGCGGGAACGGACACTCCGAGCGTCCTGTCCGGCGTCGCCACCCCCGGCTACCTGAAGCTCGCCGGCGCCCGCACGGGCGACGTCGTCCAGGTGCCGTTCGCCGGGACGATCGTCCAGGTCAGGATCACCGGGACGGTCCGGGCCGTGCCGACGGCCGGTCCCGAGGCCCTGGTCGTCGACCTGGCCACCACCGCGCGGATGCTGGCCGCCCACGGCCGGGCACTGGGCGGTCACGCCGAGTGGTGGCTGCCCGCCACCGGGCCGGGCGACTGCGCCCCGGCCGAGGCCGCCGCCGCCCTGCGGACCGGCCCCGGCTCCCAGGACATCCGGCTCTACGACGAGGCCTCCGAGGGAAGACTCGGCGACCCGGTGGGGGCCGCCCCGCAGAACGCGCTGCTGGCCGTCGCGTTCGTCACCGCCGTCCTCGCCGCGATCGGCTTCGTCGCCGCCGTGGCCGGCTCCGCCCACGAGCGCTCCCGGGACTCCGCGCTGCTGCTCGCCCTGGGCGCGCCGCGCCGGCAGGTCGCCCGCACCGTCG
>NZ_JBEZUT010000549.1:0-3469 GCF_040636595.1 Kitasatospora sp. NPDC036755 | reverse complement strand
GGCCCGTCGCCGAGCCCGGTGCGGCCCGCGGCGAGCGGAGCCGCCGCGGCGACGAGGTGGGCCGGGAGCTCGGCCGTGAACTGGGCCTGGGCCTCGGCCTGGTGCCGCAGCCGCGCACGATCCCGTACGGCCGGTTCGGCCGGCGGCTGCCCGAGCCGTCGCCGGAGGCCCCGCGGGGCCGGCCCGACCCGTACGGCGGTCCGGGCCGGTAGGGTGGGCGGTCGTCGGACCGGGCGCCCCGCGAAAGGGCCGTCCGGGTACCGACCCAGCCCCCGTCGTCGCCCCGTCTCCGCGGGCGATCCCCGCCTCCGGAGAGGAACTGCCGGCCATGGCCTGCGACCTCTGGCTCGTCCCGCTGGTGGACGTGCTGAGCCACAGTCCCGACAACCCCTTCCGGGACGACCTCGCGCTCTACAACGCGGTGTTGGCCTCCAACGGGCTGCCCGAGGTGCCGGTCTACCGCTTCGTCCCCGGCGTCAGCGGCGCGGTCGAGCCGATAGCCGCCTTCGACTACGACTCGCTGCACTTCCTGCGCCGCGCCTACCTGTTGGGCCTCACCGGACTGGACATCACCCCGGTCGACGCGCTCGGCGGCGACTACGAGCAGCTGCTGGAGATGTTCGAGGGCAGCGCGGAACAGTCGCACCTGGTCTGGCACTTCGACCACGCCGGCGCGTACGTGCCGGTCGAGTTCGCGGTGCCGCTGGTGGACGACACGCTGCTCGCCTCCGGCGGCCCGCTCGGCTCCAGCCACGGGCTGCTGCGCGAACTCCAGGCCGTCGCACCGGCGCTGGGCATCGACCCGTTCAACCCGCCGGACCCGACCCGGCCGCTCGGACCGACCGGCCTGGAGCAGCCCTTCGGGCCGCCGATCGACGACGTCCACCCCTTCGCGCGGGAGCGGCACGCCTGGTCGGGCCTGTACGCGGCGGCGACCAGGAGCGTCACCCAGGGCTCGATGATCGTCTTCGCCTGACCCCCGATCCCGGAGCACCCCGCCCCGGATGCCCCGGCCCCGGAGCACCCGGCGCTACCGCAGCGGCCCCTCCGGCGGCCGCTGGCGCGGCATGGTGGGCCGGGTGCCCGGCGGCGGCAGCACCCGCACCTGGGCACCCACCCCGGGCTCGCTGCGCCCGCCCCAGGCCCCGCCGGACTGGGTGGGCAGCTGGGTCATCGAGGCGCGGAACTCCAGCATCCACTCCGAGGTCTCGGAGCGGACCATGTCCGAGACGTCCTCGCAGAAGCGGCGCAGCACCCCCAGGCAGCGCTCGGCGGCCTCGCCCGCGGTGCCCTCGGTCGGGCCGAGCACCTCGCGCACGCACTCCGACGCCCAGTCGAACTGGAAGGCCTCCAGGCGGCGTTGCAGGGCCTGCCCGGTGGAGACGTCCCGCATCCAGCCGGAGGTGAGGCCGAAGACCCGGTCGGCGGCCAGGCAGGCGGCGGAGAGCGCGAAGCCGACGTAGCCCCAGCCGGTGCCGTGCGCGAAGGCGCCGGCCAGGTCGACCAGCGGGGCGGTCACCCCGCCCACCGCGAAACCGGCCGCGCCGAACCGCAGCAGGCGGGCCCAGCGGCGCTTCCAGATCCGGTCCCGGCGGTACCACTCGATCGCCTCGACCGCCCGTTCCTCGGACCAGCGGTACAGCTCCTCCAGCCGTTCGGCCGGCTCGCCCCAGTCCCCGAGCGGGAACTGTCGGGTGCTCAGGTCGGTTCGGCGGCGGGTGGAGGCCCGTCGGACGACGGCGGCGACGGGCTGGTCCTCCTCACCGATCTCCTTGCCCCAGGCACTCTCCTCGGGCTGCATTTCCGGCTGGCTCACCTGTGGGGCTCCCTGTGGCGGGCGGACTGCTGGGTCTGTCGGCGCAACGGCTGACGTGGTGTCCGCCGGTGGTTCTCCAACAGCACTTCTTACCGCCAAATGGCTGACCGTGGGGGCGCTTCTCCGTTGATCGTTACCGGTTTCGGCCAACGGAACCCGAGGTGGGCGGGTTGCGGGGGGCGGCCGGATTTCACCCGTCCGAGCGAGGGTCCGGTGACCCGCCGTCGTGACCCGGCCACCCATCGCCGAACCGGCCCCGCCGGCCTTGGAGGATCCTCCGATCCGCCCGTCCCACGGAGCCCTCCTCCTGGAGGATCCGACGGGACCGGAGAGCGGCCGGATCAGGCCACCGACTACGCTGCCAGGCGTGAAGGTCCTCGTCATCGGCGGCGGCGCCCGCGAACACGCCCTGTGCCGCTCTCTGTCCCAAGATCCCGCAGTGACCGAACTGCACTGTGCCCCGGGCAACGCCGGGATCGCACAGGTCGCGACGGTCCACCCGGTCGACCAGCTGGACGGTGCGCAGGTCGCCGCGCTGGCCGGCCGGCTCGACGCCGCGCTGGTGGTGGTCGGCCCGGAGGCCCCGCTGGTGGCCGGCGTCGCCGACGCCGTGCGCGCGGCCGGCATCCCGGTGTTCGGCCCGTCCGCCGCGGCCGCCCGGCTGGAGGGCTCGAAGGCGTTCGCCAAGGACGTGATGGCCGCGGCCGGCGTCCCCACCGCCCGCTCCTACGTCTGCACCACCGCGGCCGAGGCCGCCGAGGCGCTGGACGCCTTCGGCGCCCCGTACGTGGTCAAGGACGACGGCCTGGCCGCCGGCAAGGGCGTCGTGGTCACCTCCGACCGCGAGGCCGCGCTGGAGCACGCCGCCGCCTGCGAGCGCGTGGTCATCGAGGAGTACCTGGACGGCCCCGAGGTCTCGCTGTTCGCGATCACCGACGGCACCACCGTCGTCCCGCTCCAGCCCGCCCAGGACTTCAAGCGCGCGCTGGACGGCGACGAGGGCCCCAACACCGGCGGCATGGGCGCCTACTCGCCGCTGCCGTGGGCGCCCGCCGGGCTGGTCGAGGAGGTCCTGGAGACCGTCCTCCAGCCGACCGTCGACGAGCTGCGCCGCCGCGGCACCGAGTTCTCCGGCCTGCTGTACGCGGGCCTGGCGCTCACCTCGCGCGGCACCCGGGTGATCGAGTTCAACGCCCGCTTCGGCGACCCGGAGACCCAGGTCGTGCTGGCCCGGCTGCGCACCCCGCTGGCGGGCGTGCTGCTGGCCTCCGCCAACGGCACCCTGGACCAGCTGGAGCCGCTGCGCTGGGACGAGGGCGCGGCCGTCACCGTGGTCGTCGCCTCCGAGGGCTACCCGGCGGCCCCGCGCACCGGCGACCCGATCGAGGGCCTGGCCGAGGCCGAGGCGGACGGCACCGCGTTCGTGCTGCACGCCGGGACGAAGGCGGACGAGGACGGCCGGGTGCTGAGCGCCGGCGGCCGCGTCCTGTCGGTCACCGCGACCGGCGCCGACCTGGCCGGGGCGCGCGAGCGCGCGTACGCCGCGGTGGACCGGATCTCCCTCAAGGGCGGCCAGCACCGCACCGACATCGCGCTCAAGGCGGCCACCGCCTGAGTGCCCGCGCCCGCGCTGTCCGCGGCCCCCGTGCGAAC
>NZ_JBEZUT010000548.1:0-3478 GCF_040636595.1 Kitasatospora sp. NPDC036755 | reverse complement strand
CCAGCAGGTCGAAGACGGTCAGCCGGGGGTCCAGGGCGTCCGTCGGGTCCTGGAGGACGATCTGGATGTCGCGCCGCAGCTCGTTCACCCGGGCCCTCCGGTCCGTGCCCCGCCGACGGCTCGGGCGCCGCCGGACCCTGCTCCGTGGAAACGTCCGTCATCCCGCTCACCCGATCTTGAACTGCTGGGTCGGGGTGGTCTGGTCGATGTCGGAGGACCGGATCTGCACCGACACCACCCAGGTGCCCGCCAGCGGCAGCTGCGCGGTGCCGCTCCAGCGGCCGGTGCCCTCCGGGGTGAGCGCGACCGGCAGGGGGCCGAGGTCGCGGTCCGGCAGGGTGAAGGCGAGCTGCACCTCGGGGACGTCCACCGGCTGCCCGTCCGCGCCGTCCAGCGCGAGCTTCACCTCGTTCGGCCCGGTCCGGGCCGGGTTGAGGGTCACGACCGCGGTGCCCTTGGCGTTCGGCGTCCGGCCCTTGGTGTCGTACGGGAGCTTGAGCTCGACGGTCCGGCCCGGCTCGGTCTGCGGTGCCGCCGCGGGCCCGCCGGCGGCCGGAGCCGTGGCGGCCCCGGCCCCGACCTCGCTCGCCACCCGTCCGGGCGGGGAGTTGGTGAGCATCGTGGTGACCACCAGCACCGCCACCGCGACCAGGGCCTCGACCAGCACCGAGCGGCGCAGCCCGGCCCGGGTCGGGGTCAGCCCGCGGTCGCGTCCGGCGCTCCGCAGGGCGGCCCGCTGACGCTCCAGCTGTGCCTGCCGGGCCGGGTCCTCGCTGTGCGCCGCCACGGCGACCGGCTCCGGCAGTTCGGCCGGTGCGACCTCCACCGCTTCGGCGGGGGCCGAGCGCAGCCTGGCCAGCCAGGAGCGGGAGATCCAGGCGACGCCGAGCATCGCGACCACGCAGCCGCTCTTCACCAGCAGCAGCCGCCCGTACTCGGTCCCGGTCAGCGCGCCCCAGCTGCCCAGGCCCCGCCAGGACTGGTAGATCCCGGTCGCGGCCAGGACGGCCACCGAGCCGAAGGCGATCTTCGAGAAGCGGTCCACCACCTCGGCGCCGACGCCCTCGCGCAGCGCGACCAGCAGCGCGGCCAGACCGCCCAGCCAGAGCGCCATCGCGATCAGGTGCAGGATGCCGAGCGGCAGTGCCAGCCAGACCTGGATGCCCACCGAGGCGTGGTCGGCGCCGACCCAGGTCGCCGAGAGGGCGACCGCCAGCACCAGGCTGGCCACGCCCAGGCCCAGCCGGACCTCGCGCTGCGGCCGCTCGGCGGCGCGCCGCTCCAGCTCGCGCAGTTCGGCGGCCTCGGCGTCGTCCTCGGCGGCCGCCGGAGCGTCGGAGAATCCGTTCTCCTCCTCGTCGCGCGGCTTCGGGACGACCGGTCGCGGCGGCTGCCCCAGCTGCCCGACCAGCAGCGACAGGAACACCCCGCCGGCCGCGAGCAGCAGCAGCCGGGCGGCCAGCGCGGTGCCGATCCGCTCGTCCAGCGTGGCGCGCACCAGCGACAGGTCGAAGGCCTGCCCGATCCCGGAGCCGCGCTCGTACGGGCCGCGCAGCATCAGCACCGCGACGGTGGAGACCAGCAGCGCCGTCCAGCCGGTCATCAGCAGTCGCTGCACCCGGCGCCGGGCGGTGCCGGCCGGCCAGCAGAGCAGGACGAAGGCGGCGACGCCGACCAGCAGCGCGAAGGCGGCGTAGGCGACGGTGCGCCCGGTGCCGTACAGGGCGGCGACCAGGCCGTCCGCCTCGGCGCCCTGGAGCGCGGTGGCCGACACCGAGGTGTCCGAGGGCGCGCCGATGGAGAAGGTGAACGCCCCGCCGACCGGGTGGGAGTCGTCCGAGACGGCCCGCCACGCCACCGTGTACGTGCCGTTGGCGAGCCCGTCCCGCAGCCCGACCCGGGCGGTGTTGCCCTTGCCGTCGGCGTGCGCCGGGTTGCCGGTGTCGACGGCCTTGCCGGCCGGGTCGAGCACCCGGACGGAGTCGCCGGAGAGGGAGACGGACTCGCTGAAGGTCAGCGTCACCGCCTGCGGAGCGGTGGCGACCACCGAGTTCTGCCGCGGGTCGGTGGAATCCAGGGTGGCGTGCGCGGAGGCCGGCCCGGCACCCGCGAGCATCAGCGCGAGCAGCGCGCCGAGCACTCCGAGCACCCCGGCGATCCGGCGGTGGGTGGCCTTCTCCAGGCCGGCCGACTGCATGGTGGCGGGTCCCCTAACTCTGGCCGGGGCGGTAGGTGAGCTCCTTGACCGGCACCTTCACGGAGATGGTGCCGGACTTGGCGAAGGTGAGGTCGAGCTCCAGCTCGTCGCCGAGCGACGGGGCCTTCTGCCATCCCATGATCATGAGGTGGTTGCCGCCCCGGGCGAGCTGCAGCGCGCCGTGCGCGGGGACGTCCAGGCTGTCCACCTGCTCCATGGTCGACGCCGTCGAGCGGTGCATGGTGACGGACTCGGCGGCCGGGCTGGTCACCTTGAGCAGCTGGTCCTGGCCGCCGTCGTTGCGGACGGTCAGGTAGCCGGCCGCCATGCCGCCGGCCGGGGGCAGCGGGATGTAGGAGTCGGCGACGCTGAGCCTGGCCGGGCCGGTGGAGGCGCCGCCCTGGGCGTTCGCGCCGCCGCCGGTGCCGCCGCCCGTTCCGCAGGCGGCCAGGATGGCGCCGCCGCCGAGGGCCGTCGCGACGACGGCGCCGAGCAGGGCGCTGCGGCGGAAGCGGCTGGTTCCGGTCTGCGCCGAGCTCACGCCGCGACCCCCTTGGCGAGCAGCGGCAGGTCGTGCTCGTAGGTCTTCTCCTCGGTGCCGCTCATGTAGAGCACGTGCGCCTTGTCGTCCGAGGGGAGGAAGGCCAGCACCTGGGCGCCGTGGGTGGAGGTGACGGTGCCGTCCCCGTTGACCACCGGGTCCTCGATCATGATGCCGAGCGACTTGGCCGCGGTCTTCACCTTGGCCAGGTCCCCGGTGAGGCCTATGAAGTCGCTGCCCATCGAGTCCAGCCAGGTGCGCAGCACCTTGGGGGTGTCGCGGTCCGGGTCGGTGGAGACGAAGACGACGTTGATCTTCTGGCGCTCCTCGGCGGGGAGCGCCTTCATCGCGACGCCGATGTCGCCCATGGTGGTCGGGCAGACGTCCGGGCAGCTGGTGTAGCCGAAGAACAGCAGGGTGGCCTTGCCGTTGGTCTGCTGCCGCAGGTCGAAGGGCCGGCCGTCGGTGTCGGTCAGCTGGAGGTCCGGCTTCTCGAAGTTCTTGGCGAGCTTGGTGCCCTGGTACGGGGTGTCCTCCTTCTGCCGGGTGACCTTGGCGGTGGTGGAGTCACCGCCGGAGGAGCCGCAGGCGGAGAGGGTCAGGGCGGCGGCCAGCGCGAGGGCGGCCGCGCCGGCCAGACGGGTGGTGCGGGGCATGGGAGTTCCGATCGTGCGCGGTGGACCGCCGGGGGGGCCTACCCCGGGGGGGGGGACACGCCCCCCGCGCCGGGGTCAGCGGGG
>NZ_JBEZUT010000547.1:0-3495 GCF_040636595.1 Kitasatospora sp. NPDC036755 | reverse complement strand
CCACCGCGGTGCCGCCGGTCGCCTCGGCCAGCCAGGTGTGGAAGTCCGCCACGTCCGGCTCCGGCACGCCCACCTCGATCCGCACCCCGGTCGCCCGCCAACGAGCCCGCCAGCGCCACCCAGAACAGCAGGTCACCGAAGCCGGCGTCCATCGCCCCCGGGACGGTGACCATCACCGTGTTGTCGATCAGCTCCATCACCAGGATCGAGACGGTGTCGGCGGCCAGCGCGACCTTGACCGCGGCGCCGACATCGAGCCCGGCCTTCCGCACGCCGCGCATGGTCAGCGCGTAGCCGAAGACGAAGGCCAGCAGGATCGAGAGCACCACCGTCGCCCCGTTGTGGAGACCGAAGGCGGTGCCCAGCACCATGCCGAGGATCTCGCCGACGGCGCAGCCGGTGAGGCAGTGCAGGGTGGCCTGCGCGGCCATCCGCCAGCCGGCCCCGCCACCACCGTGAGCCTGGTGGCCGTGGTGGCCGTGGTGGCCGCCATGGGCCTGTCCATGGTGCTCATGATGCCCGTGGCTTCCGTGGCTCTCGTGGTTCCCGTGCCGCTCGCGCCCTGCGTGCTGCCGGTCGGCGTGCCCGTGGTGCCCGTGCTGCGCTGACTGCGCCATGTCGTCCTCCACTCGCCCCGGCGCCCCCTTCGGCGCCCCTCGCTCCGTCGCTGGTCGAACATATACCCCCGAGGGGTATGTAGCAATCCCGTTCCGACGCCCTCTTCCCCGGGTGCACCCGCCCGTGTTCCGATGAACGGCATGGCAGACGAACGACGTGACGGATACGACGGAACGGGCGCGGGCGCGATCACCCCGGACGGCTGCGCCGTCGAGGTGTGGAGCCGCCTCCCCGTGGGCGACGCCCCGGACGTGATCGAGGCCGCGGTGCCGTCCGGCGCCCGCATCCTGGAACTCGGCTGCGGCGTCGGCCGGATGACCCACCCCCTGACCGACCGCGGCTTCGCCGTCACGGCCGTGGACGAGTCCGCCGCCATGCTGGCCCGGGTCCGTGCGGACGTCCGCACGGTGCGCAGCCCGATCGAGGAACTCGACCTCGGCGAGCGCTTCGACGTCGTCGTGCTCGCCTCCTTCCTGGTGCACGCGGGCGACGTGACGGTCCGCCGGGGCCTCCTGGAGACCTGCCGCCGCCACGTCGCCGAGGACGGCTGCGTGCTGGTGCAGCGCGAGGGCGAGGACTGGCACCTGAACGTGCCCCGGGAGAGCCCGATCGGCCCGGACGCGCTGTCCCGGCTGATCTCGGCCACGCCGGTCGGCGACGGCGTCAATTCCGTGCGCTGCGAGTACGTCTTCCCGGACGGCACCTGGACGCAGACCTTCCTGTCCCGCCCGCTCAGCACCGAGGCGTTCGAGCAGGCGCTCGCGGAGGCCGACCTGGTGGTCGAGCGCTACCTGACCGCGGACCGCACCTGGGTCCGGGCGCGGCCGGTGCTTTAGGGCGCGCATTGCGGGTCTTCGCCGGGTGCGCACCCCGGGGAGCGACAGGACGGGCGCCGGACGCCGGCCCGAGTCGGCTCCGGGCCCGCAGGGGCCTGTGCGCAAAGCCGGAACAAAGGGTGAACAAAGAACCGTCACCTTCACCCCGTACCATCAGCCGCGCGCCTGGCTCGCGCGCGGCCCGCGGGCCCGGCGGGCCACGGTGGTCCCGCACGCCCTTCCGACCCGCAAGGACCCGCCCATGCCGCCCCTGTCCCACGCCCGACGGATACCCCCGGCGGGTGCCCGGTGATCGACTGGTTCCACGGGGCCGTCCTCGGCCTGATCCAGGGGCTCACCGAGTTCCTGCCGATCTCCTCCAGCGCCCACCTGCGGGTCTTCTCGGCCCTGTTCGGCTGGGACGACCCGGGTGCGGCCTTCACGGCCGTCACCCAGCTCGGCACCGAGACGGCGGTGCTGATCTACTTCCGCCGGGACATCGTCTCGATCATCAGGACCTGGGCGCTGTCGCTGTTCCGGCCGGCCCTGCGCTCGGAACCGGACGCCCGGATGGGCTGGTTCGTGATCATCGGCACCCTGCCGATCGGCATCCTGGGCAAGCTGTTCCAGGACACCATCGAGACCCACCTGCGCGACCTTCGGATCATCGGCACCACGCTGATCGTCTTCGGCCTGGTCCTGGCCTTCGCCGACCGCACCCGGGCCGTCCGCCACGCCCGTCCGATCACCGACCTCACGCTGCCGCACGCGGGCATCTACGGCTTCGCCCAGGCGCTGGCGCTGATTCCGGGCGTGTCCCGCTCCGGCGGCACGATCAGCGCGGGCCTGCTGCTCGGCTACAGCCGGGAGGCGGCGGCCCGCTACTCCTTCCTGCTCGCGATCCCGGCGGTGCTCGCCTCGGGGGCGCTGGAACTGTTCAAGATCGGGGAGGGGCCGGCCCCGGCCTGGGGGCCCACGATCATGGCCACCCTGATCGCCTTCGTGGTCGGCTACGCGGCGATCGCCTGGTTCCTGAAGTACATCTCGAACAACAGCTTCATGCCGTTCGTGATCTACCGGGTGCTGCTCGGCGTTCTGATCATCGGACTGGTCTTCGGCGGTGTCCTGGCTCCGGACGCGGGAGCGGTGAAGTAGGACCGCGCGTACGGATGTAGAACGGGGTTCCAGAAACCTGGCCCCGCGGAAAGCGAGTGGGCCGGGACACCGACACGGTGTCCCGGCCCACTGAACGTCTGAGGACCCGGGAGGGTTCGATGACCCCGGAGGGTTCGATGACCCCGGAGGGTTCGATGGCCTCGGAGGGTTCGATGATCCGGGAGGGTTTGAGGACCAGCTCCCTAACGCCCGAACTCCCGGGCGGCGGTCAGCCGACCGCGTACGGCGGCATGGACCTCGGCCTCCTCGGCCGGGTCGGCGGCGAGCCGGCGCAACCGCTCCAGCACACGCGCGTCGCCCGTGGTGGCGACATGGCGCGCGGCGAGCTCACGCGTGGACTCCTCGCAGTCCCAGAGGCACTCGACGGCGGGCCCCTCGGGAAAGTGCACGTCGATCGCGGCCAGCGCCTGGGCGGCGCGTCCGCGCAGTTCCGAGGAGGCTGCCTCCCCGTAGATGTGGCGCAGGACCGGTACGGCGTCGGCGGCGGCCAGCCGCCCCGCGCCGTCCACCAGCGATCCCAGCCCGGTGCCGCTGACCCCGCGCACGGAGACCCAGCGGCGCAGCCCGGCCACCACCAGCGGCGCGTCGGCCGGCTCACCGGCGTCGGCGAGAAGTTGGACGGCGGCCTCGCCGAGCGCGCTGTCGGCACCGCCGGTGGCCGGGTCCGCCCAGCGGCGGGCGTGCGCCAGCACCTCGGGGCCGCGCATCCGGCCGAGCAGTTCCAGGGCGGCCCGGACGATCCGGTCGTCCACGTCCGCGGCGGCGGCCTCGATCAGCTCGACGGCGGCCGGGTCGCGCTGCTCGACCAGGTGGCGCAGGGCGGCCCGACGGGCGCCGGGCAGGCCGTCGCGCGCCGCCTCCTGCAGCAGCGGGCGGTCCTCCGGGC
>NZ_JBEZUT010000546.1:0-3516 GCF_040636595.1 Kitasatospora sp. NPDC036755 | reverse complement strand
GGGGCGGGCGCGTACGCCCTGCGCCGCGGCCGCCGGGCCTCCGGCGCGGTCGCCTGACACGCCGGGCACCCTGCTTCCGCCGCCCCCGGGCGCCTCTCCCCGCGGGGCGGGCGCACCGGGGGCGGCGGGCCGTCACGGAACCGGTCGAGCGGAGGACAGGAATGGCGGGCGGTCCCACCCCCGGAATGCCCCGGCTGCTGCGCGCCGGGATGGGCGCGGCAGCGGTCGGGCTGCTGATGATCTACAACTCGGTGGACACCGGGTCGGACACGGACGCGGAGGACGGCCGGCCCGCTCCTCCGGCGGCCGCCGCACCGGCCGTCCCCGGACCGTCGGGCGCGGACGGCGGCTCCCCGGCCGCCGAATTGCGGACGCCGGCGCTCGGGCGCGCCAAGCCGACCCGGCTGCGGATCCCGCAGATCGGAGTCGACGCGCCGTTCACCGAACTGGGCCTCGGCCCGACCGGCCAGCTCGACGCGCCGCCACCGGACGACAAGAACCTGGTCGGCTGGTACCGGGACGGCGCCGCCCCCGGCGAGCGCGGCAGCGCGGTCCTCGCCGGGCACGTGGACACCGCCAAGGGCCCGGCGGTCTTCCTGCTGCTGAGCTTCCTGCTGCCGGGCAACAAGGTCGAGGTGAGCCGCGCGGACGGGACCGTCGCGGTGTTCTCGGTGGACTCGGTGGAGACCTTCGCCAAGAACGCCTTCCCCGACGCGAAGGTGTACGGCAGGACCCCGGACGCCCAACTCCGGCTGATCACCTGCGGCGGCACGTACGACAAGAAGCGGCGGGACTACCTGGACAACGTCGTGGTCTTCGCCCACCTGGAGTCCTCGCACCCGGGCTGACCCGAACCGACCCGACCCGGCTCGGGCCGGGCGGGGCGGGGCGGGGCGGGGCGGTTCGGGTCGGTTCGGGGCGGGTGCACGACCGCCGGCCCCTGGAAGCCAGGGGCCGGCGGTCGTCGTGCGGCGGGGCCGGGTCAGCCGGTCACGACGGCCTCGAAGGCGTGCAGGTAGGGGTTGACCGGGCGGACCGAGGTGACCGTCAGTCCGGCCTCCGCCATCAGCCCGACCATGGACTCCTCGGAGTGCTTGGCGCCGCCCACGTTGAGCATCAGCATCAGGTCCATCGCGGTGGTGAAGCGCATCGAGGGGCTGTTGTCGACCAGGTTCTCCACCACGACGACGCGGGCGCCGGAGCCGGCCGCCTTGACCACGTTGGTGAGGGTGCGGCGGGTGCTGTCGTCGTCCCATTCCAGGATGTTCTTGATGATGTAGAGGTCCGCGCGGACCGGGATCTCCACCCGGCAGTCGCCCGGGACCAGCCGGGCCCGGGCGGAGAAGGCCCCGCCGTCCTGGAGCCGGGGGTCGGCGCCGGCCACCACCTTGGGCAGGTCGAGCAGGGTCCCGTGCAGCGCCGGGTGCTTCTCCAGCAGGCTGGCCAGCACGTGGCCCTGGCCGCCGCCGATGTCCGCCACCGAGTCGATGCCGGTGAGGTCCAGGTACTCGGCGAAGTCCTCGGCGGACTGCCGGCTGGAGGTGGTCATCGCCTTGTCGAAGACCTTGGCGGAGTCTCCCGCGTCGTTGTGCAGGTAGTCGAAGAACTCCTTGCCGAACAGGTCGGGGAAGACGTTGCGGCCGGAGCGGACCGCCTCGTCCAGCTTCGGCCAGGCCTCCCAGGTCCACGGCTCGGTGCACCAGAGGGAGATGTAGCGCAGCGAGTTGGGGGCGTCCTCGCGCAGCAGCCGGGACATCTCGGTGTGCTCGAAACGGTCGTCGCCGGTCTCCGCGAAGATCCCGTAGCAGGCGAGCGCGCGCAGCAGCCGGCGCAGCTGGCGGGGCTCGGTGTCGAGTGCGGCGGCGAGGTCGGTCGCGGTGGTCGGGGTGTCGCCGAGCACGTCGGCGACACCGAGCCGGGCCGCCGCGCGGACGGCGGCGGCGCAGGCGGCACCGAAGACGAGCTCGCGCAGGCGCATCGCGGCCTGGGGGCTGGTGTGGGCGGGTGCGGTGGTCATGGCTGGGTTCCTCGGGTGCTTGGGCGTTCCTGGGGCGGCGGGCGGCGGGCATCGAGCGGCGGCGAGGGGCGGCGGGCATCGGGCAGCGGGCATCTGGCGGTGCCGGGGCTCAGCAGCGCCCGGCCGGCTCGGAGCGGTCGCAGGTGTTGCCCGCGAAGGTGTTGTCGGTACCGGAGTCGCGGTCCGCGAGGTCGGCCGGACCGTTGCCGCTCAGCGTGTTGTCGGTGATCACGGCCCGGGCGTTGGAGACGCCGACGACGCTCTTGAAGAGGACGATGCCGCCGGAGAAGTCCGAGGTGCCCGTGTTGTCGCGCACCTCGTTGCCGGTCACCCGGGCGTCCTCGGTACCGGTGAGCACGATGCCGGCGCCCTGGATGGCGCCCAGCCGGGGGTTGGCCGGGCAGAACTTGTTGTTGCCGACGACGGAGTTGCGCCGGACGTCGAGGTCCCCGGCCCGGGGCACGCCCTCGTCGCCGACCACGAAGACGCCCGCGCAGTTGCCGCTGATCCCGTTGTCCTGGACGGCCAGCCCGCGCAGCCGGCGGACGGTGACGCCGACCCGGTTGCCGGTCAGTTCGTTGCCCTCGACCACGGTGCCGCCGGTGTCGGGCGAACCGCCCTCGCGGTAGGCGTAGTTGGCGAGGAAGACGCCGGACTGGCCGTTGTCGGTCGAGCGGTTGCGGCGGATGGTGGCCCGGGTGGACATCTCCTGGCTGATGCCCTGCTGGGCGTTGTCGTGCACGTAGGTGCCGCTGACGGTCAGGCCCGTGGTGCCGCTGGCGTCGATGCCGTTCTTTCGGAAGCCGGTGACGGCGAGGCTCTCGATGGCGACGCCGGCCAGCGGCTGTTCCTCGGTGCCGACCACGCAGATGCCGTGCCCGGCGGTGGCACAGGCGTTCTCGGTGCCGTCCCCGGGCGTGATCACGCTGTCCGGGCCGGCGCCGTGCAGGGTGAGGCCGGGGGTGGTGATCCGGACGCTGCCCCGGTAGGTGCCGGGGAGGAGTTGGATGGTGTCGCCGGGCCGGGCGGCGTCGACGGCCTGCTGGATCGATTCTCCGGGCCGGACGTAGTGCAGCGGGAGTCCGCCGTCGGCACGGGCCGCGGGGGCGGCGGCGAGCGCGGTGAAGGCGGTGGTCAGGGCGGTGGCGGCGGCGGTGGCCGCGGCGAGGTGGTGGACCCGTCGCGTGGGCATGAGTGGTGACCTGTTTCTTTCGGCGCGCGCGGTGTTCGTGCTGGTGTCGTGGTCTCCCGCACGGTCCGGCGGAGTGGGCTGACGCGCTGTGCGCGGGCGGTGGCGGCCGGTGGGGTGCGGCCGTGTCGACGGTATGGGCGGCCGGGTGGGCCCGCCACCAGGGCTGGGCTGCGGGGCTGACGGGGCGTCGACCGGAGGTGGGACGGCCCGGCGTGGCGGGGCTCGGCGCGGCGGGGTGGGGCTCGACGCGACGCGGTGGGGTGGGGTGGGATACGGGTCCGCCCACTCCATGAGCGCCTGGATCCAA
>NZ_JBEZUT010000545.1:0-3555 GCF_040636595.1 Kitasatospora sp. NPDC036755 | reverse complement strand
CCGGGGCGGCGGCCCCCCCCCCCCCCCCCCCCGGCCGGCCGCGCCGGGGCCCCGTCCGGCCGGGGGCGGCCCCGGAACCCTGGGAAGAACGGTTCTGCTGCGCCGGCAGGCCGTTCTGCACGTCCATCACGGCGTGCGCGACCATCCCGCCCAGCGGGTCGTACCGGATCAGGTCGCGCAGCCGCGACCGCGAGGACCGGCCCTCGTTGCCCGGGTACAGGTGCTTGCCCAGCCCGACCGAGTGGGCGAGCGCGGCGAGCGCGGCCGTCCGCGGGTCCGGCGGGACGCCGGTGCGGATCGCGGTGTCCAGCCGCTGCTTGATCGCGGCGTTGGTGCAGTCGTCGGACGCCTGGTACCGGGTCGTCGGCAGCACCCCGCACACCTGGCCGGGCACGGCCGTGACCATGCCGCAGCGCTCCAGGTGCGCCAGGTACGTCTGCCGCAGCCCCAGCCGGGGCCCGCCGATCCAGTGCGCCGCGCGGACCGGACTGCCGCGTCGGCGCAGCAGTTCCAGTGCGTGGTCAAGGGTCGGGTCGCCGGTCGGCCGTGCGAGCACGACGGCGATCCGGTCTCCCTCCGGTACGATCCGTCCGGCCAGGGACAGCTCGACGAGCTGCGCCCCGGCGAGTCCGAGGTCGAGGGTCTGCGGCTGCGCCGTGGTACCCGTGGTCGGGTCCAAAGCGAGCAGCAAGAGTTCCTCGGGAACAGTTCTGCGGCTCTTGCCCATCCAAGCCTCCCCGCGTGGATGAGAGACAGGGTGACGCCTCTCACACGGGCTTGTCGAGTACGCCTCCGAATCGTGACCTTGCGGTGAAGGCGCGGAACCGGCGGCGGCGGGCCCGGCGTCTGACCGGTGAACGGACCGCGGTGCGGCCGGGCGCCGACAATAAGCGCCGGTCGGGCGGGGTGTGCGCGGCCGGATCGGCCGACGGTGGCGGAGACTGTACAGGTACACGGAGCGGGGCGTCGGCTTCCCGAAATCGGGTTCGCCGGTGCCCCGCCGGGCGTTGAGGAGGCTGGGATACGTGGGCGAGTCCCCCGACAGGGTGCTGAGGGACGGCGACGAGCGGCAGCGGGACCGCGAGCGCGAACGGACCGGTGCGTCGGCCGGCGCTGCCGAGGCCGCCGCCGAGGCCGCCACTGAGGCCGCCGGGGGCGGCCGGGGCGCATCGGCCGAGCGTGCGTCAGCCGACCGCGCGTCAGCCCCCGGCGCCGCCGGGGCGACCTCCGGGACCTCCGGGACCTCCGCCGCCGACGCCTCCCCGGACGCTCCTGCGGAGACCTCCGGCGGGACGGGCCCGGAGACGGCTCCGGAGACGGTTCCGGAGCCGGCCGCCGACGCTCCCGCGGAGACGCCCAAGGGCGGCTTGACCGTGGAGCTCCGCGTCCGGGATGTGGACAGCAGGACGACGATGCTGCGGCTGCCGGTGGACGACAGGACCACCGCGCTGCGGCTGCCCGAGGCGCTGGTGAAGCCCGCCGGCGAGAGCACTTCCGAAGGTGGGGACAAGGAGAAGGAGTCCTCGCCGGACACCGCGGAGGCGGCCGAGCCCGCCGCGCGTCCGGTCGCCGCCGACCCCCGTCTCGCCATCCGGACGGCCGGCGCGGTGGCGGGGAAGGCCGGGAAGGCCGGGGAGAAGGCGGCCGAGTCGTCGGGGGAGACCGGCTCCGGCTCCGCCTCCGCGGCCGCGGAGGCCGGGGAGCCGACCGGGAAGCCGGCCGACGAGTCGGTCGGGAAGGCCGAAGGAAAGACCGAAGGAACGACTGAAGGACAGACCGAAGGGGCGACGGCCGACGACGCGGCCGCCGAGGCCGACGGGACGGAGGGCGACCCGGAGGAGACCGCGGACGCCGGGCACACCGCCGCCGCCGACGCCGCCGAGGACGCCCCCGCGAAGGGCGCCATGACCCTCGCGCTGACCAAGACCGGGCAGCCTGGTCAGCCGTCGGGCCGGAAGCCGGACAAGCAGCCGGGCCGGGGCGCGAAGCTGGAGAAGCCCGCGCCGCTGCGCGCCGCGGCCGCCGTACCCGCGTCCGGCACCGTGCCGGAGCCGAAGCCCAAGCCCCTCCCCGAGCCCGAGCCGACCCCCGGCCCGGCGCCGCTGCCGAAGCCGACCCCCGCTCCCCGACCGGCCCCGAAGCCGCTGCCGGAGCCCGACCCGCGGCCGGTGCCGCCGGTCCCGCCGCTGCCCAAGCCCGAGCCGCTGCCCGCCCCGGAGCCGCTGCCGTCGCCGGAGAACACCGCCGAGGCGATGGAGGTCCTGGCCTCCCTCAACGCCCGCCCGGTCTCGCCGCTGCGGCGCGCCCTCAAGCGGGTGACCATCTGGACGGTCTTCTTCGCCGTGGTGCTCGGCGCGCTCGCGGTGGCCCAGCTGCTGCGTCCGCTGCCGGACCCCAAGCTGAGGATGACCGCCGCGGGCAGCTTCAGCTTCTCCGGCGACGCGCTCGACCTGGCCTGGCCGGCCAAGGGCCAGTCCGCCGCCGAGGTGGTCGGCGTGGGCAGCCTCGGCAGCTCGGGCCAGGAGACGCCGGCCTCGATCGCCAGCGTCACCAAGGTGATGAACGCCTACCTGATTCTCCAGAAGTTCCCGCTGAAGAAGGGGGAGAGCGGCCCGAAGATCACCGTCGACAAGCAGGCCGCGCAGGAGTCCGGGAACAAGGACGAGTCCCGGGTGACCCTCACCGAGGGCCAGGTGCTCACCGAGTACCAGGCGCTGGAACTGCTGATGCTGCCCTCGGCCAACAACGTGGCCCGGCTGCTCGCCCGCTACCACTCCGGCTCCGAGGACGAGTTCGTCAAGCTGATGAACGACACCGCGAGCAAGTTCGGCATGGCCAACACCATCTACGCCGACCCGGCGGGCTTCAACGCGGACACCAAGTCCACCGCCAAGGACCAGCTGAAGCTGGCCGAGCAGGTCATGCAGGACGAGATCTTCCGGCAGATCGTCTCCACCCCGGAGACCAACTTCAACAACGTGAAGATCCCCAACACCAACAACCTGATCAACCCGAAGACCGGCGTCATCGGCGTCAAGACCGGCTCCAGCACCCCGGCCGGCGGCTGCCTGATGTGGGCCGCGTACAAGGAGATCGGCGGCGTGAAGCGGATGATCCTGGGCGTCACGCTGGGCCAGCCGCCGGCGGTGCTCGCCCCGGGGGACGGCATCCTGGAGAGCGTGCTCAAGGTCAGCGGCAAGCAGATCCAGGCCGCGCAGAACGGCGTGACCGGTCAGACCGTGGTGAAGAAGGGCGACGTCGTCGGCTCGGTGGACGACGGGCTCGGCCGCAAGGTCGCGGTCGTCGCGACCAAGGACCTGGTGGTGGCGGGCTTCCCCGGCATCTCCGGCACGGTCACCCTGGAGTCGGCGAAGATGGGCCACAGCGAGCCGGCCGGCAAGGAGGTCGGCGTGCTGCGGGTGGGCTCGGGCGACGACAAGGCGGAGGTCCCGGTGGCCCTCCAGTCCGATCTGAACCCGCCGTCGATCCAGTCCCGGCTGCTGCGCACGCTGTGAGGCGTTGAGCCGCCGAGGCACGGAGGCAAGGAGAAGGGGA
>NZ_JBEZUT010000544.1:0-3585 GCF_040636595.1 Kitasatospora sp. NPDC036755 | reverse complement strand
GCCGCGTGCGCGGCCGGGGCGAGCGCCAGCACGAGGCCGGCGGCGAACAGGGCGGCGGCGTTGGCGGCGGCGGCCCGACGGAGGCTCTTGATCTCGGTCATGGCCGTCCTCACGCGCCGATCCGGTACAGGGAGTGGGTCCACGAGAACGTGCCGTTGTTCACGTAGTACCCGTAGTCCGCCCAGTTGTAGCGGTAGTTGGAGGGCCACGGGTCGCCCCAGTAGACCCAGTTGTTCCCGGTGTCGTAGCCGTACAGGACGTGCATGTGGCCGCCGCCCGAACTCCACTGGATGCGCGTCTCGATCGGGCGGTCGGCGTTCACCTCGGACTGCACGGTGCCGTAGTTCAGGTACCCGTTGACGTACGAGCCCGGGTTGATGCCGGCCCAGCTCAGCCCGTTCTGCACATCGCCCAGCGTGGCCTGGCTGTTGGGGCAGCTGGAGTTGGCGGAGCGGCCGAACGCGGCGTTGCAGAACTGGTTCTGGCTGTAGTTGTAGCCGAACCAGGTGGCGATGGTGTTCCCGCTCGCGGCCCAGCACCAGTTGGTCTGCTGTTGCTGCTGCATGGTGATGTTGAGCTTCTTGTACGTGCCGGCGAGGTCCGCCGTGCTGCCGGGCGCGGCGGCCTGGCGGACCTGGTGCGCGGCCCGGTCCTGGGCCTGTGCCTGAGTCTGCGCCTGTGCCTGTGCCTGTGCCTGGGTCTGGGTCTGGGTCTGAGTCTGGTACTGGCTTCGGTCCTGGGACGGGTGCCCGGCCGGGGCGGCGATCGCGGGCGCCGCCACCGCGGCGGTGAACGCCGGGCCCAGCACGCCGAGGGCGAGCAGCGAGACCGCGCGGCGCAGCCGTATCCGTGGAACTGGCATGGGGAGGTGCCTCCTTGCGCGAGTGGAGCGAGGTGCTGTGTGGGGGCGCGGTCCGGATCGCGGCCCCGAGCATCGCGCCTCGTCAGGGACAGGTCAACGGCCCCGGTTCCGGGTGTGAACGGACCCGCGCGGATGTGAACGACACCCCGGAAACCCCCGCGCAACAGGCACGGACCGGTGACAAACCGCCGCACCGATGTGAATATTCACGGTCAAACGCCGGTCCGCCCGAGCCGCCCTCCGGCCGGTCCGCCCGTCCCCAGGAGGCCGCCATCCACCGGAGCGACCCAGCCGACCTCGCCGCCGCCCTGCGCACCGGCCCCTTCCACCTCGCCCTGCGCACCGCCATCTCCGTCCGCGGCCTCGCCCTGCACCGCGTCCGCCGCCACCTCGCCCTGCGCGGCGTCAACGTCGGCCTCACCAGCCTCAGCTACTGGCAGCAGGGCCGCCGCCGCCCCGAACGCGCCGAGTCACTGCGCGCCGTCGCCGCCCTGGAAGACGTCCTCGACCTGCCCGAACACTCCCTCACCCGGCTGCTCGGCCCCCGCCGCACCGACCCCACCCCGACCGGCCCGCCCGTCCGCCCCTACCGCGACCTGATCTCCCCCGCCGTGGCCGTCGACGACCTGCTCGCCACCCTCGCCGGCCCCCGCGACACCGGGCTCCACACCATCACCCACATCGAACGCATCCGGATCGGCCCGGACCGCCAGCTCACCCGCCGCGACTCCCAACACGCCCTGCGCGCCCACCGCGACGGCATCGACCGCTACCTCGCCCTCTACCAGGGCGACCCCGGCAGCGACATCACCCGCGTCGGCGTCCGCGCCGAGGAGAACTGCCGCCCCGGCCGCATCCGCCGCGACCGGACCCACCACCTGCTCGCCGCCGAGCTCCTCCTCGACCGCCGCCTGCGCGCCGGCGACACCCACCTGCTCGGCTACGGCTTCGACGACGCCCCCTCCCCCGACCCCAGCTGCGAATACGTCCGCGGCTTCAACTCGGGCGCCGGCCAGTACGTCCTCCAGATCACCTTCCACCCCGCCGCCCTCCCCGTCCGCTGCCAGCGCTTCGCCCTCCACTCCCCCGGCGCCACCCCCTACGAGACCGAGGAACTCACCCTCGACGGCCATCACTGCGTCCACCTGGTGGCGACGGCCCTCCGGCCCTGCCTGCTGGGGATCCGGTGGGACTGGGAGTGAGGCGGCGCCCGGTCGGTGCGGTCCGTACGGGCCGTCGACCTCGGCAGCGGGCCCATGGCCGGTCGGCTGCCCGCGAGGTCGCCCCGGGCACCGGCCACCCCTTCGGGACGAAGCCGGTGGGCGCGCACCCGGCCGAGGACGCGTAGCGGCCACGCAGCGACCGGGATGCCGCGGCGCCGCTACCGCCGGTGGAAGTCCACGATCAGGGAGTCCTCCACCGGCCGGTAGCCGATCTGCTGGTAGATGGAGTTGCTGGTCGGGTTGGCGAGGTCGGTGTAGAGCAGGACCTCGGTGGCGCCGCGGGCCAGGAGATGGGCCGAGGTGGCGGCGGTGACGGCGGTGCCGTAGCCGTGGCCACGGCTCTCGGCGGGGGTGTAGACCGGGCCTATGCGGGACATGCCGGCGAGGATCGGGCTGCTGCCGGCCAGGGCGACCGGGCGGCCGCCGTCCTCCCACAGGTGCAGGCAGCCGGCCGCCGTGCGCTCGTCCACCGCCCGTGGGACGTCGGGGAGTTCGACCCCGGCCTCGACCAGGAACTCCTCGTACCAGCGGATCGCGAGATCACGGTCGGCCGGTTCGGCGAGCCGGTGGCGGCCCGCGGGCGGGCGCGGCGGGCCGGCCAGGGTGCCGAGCCGGTAGAGCCGTTCGTCGAAGCGGACGGACTGTTCGGTGCCGGTGGCGTCCGTCCAGGCCTCGGCGAAGGCGCGGACCGCGTCGGCGCCCCCGCCGACGCCGGTCACCGTGGTGAACCCGGCGCCGGCGGCGGCCAGGGCGGTCGCCAGTTCGGCGGCCGCGGCCGGCGGCATGAAGGAGAGCCGGGGGTCGAACGGCGGCGTCTGGAGGAAGGCTCCCGCGACCGGGCCGCCCTCCTCGGCCTGCCACCAGCCGAAGACCGGTGGCTCGCCGAACACCGTCGGGCCGGACTCGGCCAGCCGGTGCGCGATGGTGAGCAGGACGGTGTTCTCGGCGGGGCGGGCCGCCAGGAAGGCGCCCGCCCGGTCGCGGAACTCGTCGAGGGAGGTGCTGAACGTCCAGGCCATGGCCCATGGTGGCCCGGACCGGAGGCGCTCGCCAACTGCTTTCCGGCCGCCACCGTGCGCCCGCTACTCGACCGCCACGCCCAACTTCTCGGCCAGCGCCGCCGGGTCGGTGGTCGGGGCGTCGCAGGCGAAGTGCCGGCAGACGTAGGCCGCGGGCGCCCCGCCGACCAGCGGCCGGTCGGCCAGCAGCGGCACCTCGGCCTCCCCAGCCTCCCCGGCCTCCCCCGGCGCACCGACCGCGACCACCGCGCCCGGTGCCGTCGCGAGCAGCGCGGCCCGTCGCAGCGCCGCGGTGGCCGGGTCTCCGTCGGGGCCGACCACGGCGACCTCGCGCGGCC
Organism: Kitasatospora sp. NPDC036755; assembly: GCF_040636595.1. Lineage (NCBI taxonomy): Bacteria > Bacillati > Actinomycetota > Actinomycetes > Kitasatosporales > Streptomycetaceae > Kitasatospora > Kitasatospora sp. NPDC036755. The sequence goes on along the minus strand of NZ_JBEZUT010000544.1, from coordinate 143 downwards.
CGTCGAGCAGCGCCTCGGCGACGGCGAGGCCCCAGCCGATGAACCGCGGCCGTCCTTGGCCTCCGGTGCCCTGGCGGCGAGCTCCTTGAGCTCGTCCAGGGAGACCCGGGCCTGCCGCTCGGCGAGGTCCTCGCGGACCCCTT
>NZ_JBEZUT010000543.1:0-3599 GCF_040636595.1 Kitasatospora sp. NPDC036755 | reverse complement strand
AGATGGTCCCGCCCGGCACCCGGGTCAACGACAAGGGCCAGCTGGTCGACAAGGACGGCAAGCCCCTGCTGGACAAGGACGGCAAGCCCCGGACGCTCGAAGCCGGCCACCTGGCGCAGAACCTGCTGCTGACCTCCGCCGCCTTCGGCCTCGGCACCACGCCCCTCGGGGGCCTCCAGGACGACCTGGCCCACGAACTCCTCGGCCTGGACGACCTCGGCGAGCCGATCCAGTACCTGCTGCCGCTCGGCCGCCCCGGGGCCGCCCCGGCGGTCACGGGGTGAGTACCCTCGCCCCGTGACCGACCGCGGCATCGCCGCCCCCGGCCGGCCGGGGGACCGGAGTCCCTAGGAGATCCGTCCGCCGAAGAAGACCTGCACCTCCCGGATCAGCCCGTCCCGCACCGTGATCGCCTCGACGTTGCGGTAGCGCACGCCGGTGGTCAGCTCGTACTCGTAGTGGACGAAGACGAGTTCCCCGTCGGCGGGGGTGACGTGCAGCAGCCGTTGCTCCGTGAAGCGGTCGGCGGTGGGGAAGCACCGGGCGAAGAACGCCTCCTTGCCGATGCGGTCGTCCTGGGGACTGGTGAAGGTGAAGTCCTCGGCGTACAGCGGCAGGGCGGCCGCCCGGTCCTGCGACCGGTAGCAGCGGAACGCCGTCTCGACGACGCTCGCGGGGGTGCCGTTCATGTGCTCTCCGGGGTTCGGGCTCAGTCCGCCAGACCCAGTGGGTCCGGTGCGGGGCCGAGCAGTTCGGGGCCGTTGTTGCGGACGCTGTTGACGGTGGTGGGGACGGCGCGGACGCGCAGGGCGCCGTCGGCGGGGCGGCGCAGCAGGTGGTGGAGTTCGGCGGGGTCGGTGTGGGCGGGGGAGAGCCAGGTGGGGAGGTCGTCCGGGGCGATGGTGAGGGGCATCCGGTCGTGGACGCGGCCCGCGGAGTCGGTGGCGTCGGTGGTGATGACGGTGGCGGTGGCCAGCCAGGCGAGCGGGTCGTCCTCGGGGCGGGTGCGGTCGCGCCAGAACTCGTAGAGCCCGGCCATCAGCATCACACCGCCGGTGCTGAGGAAGTACGGCTGCTTGTACTTCTTGTGCTCGGCGGTGGCGGGGACCTCGCGCCACTCGAAGTAGCCGTCGGCGGGGATCACGCAGCGGCGGGCGGTGAAGGCCTTGCGGAAGGCGGGCTTGGTGTCGACGGTCTCCGAGCGGGCGTTGATCATGCGGGCGCCGCCGGACGGGTCCTTGGCCCAGGACGGGACCAGGCCCCAGCGCAGCGGCCGCAGTTGACGCAGCAGCTCGCCGGTCTCGTGGTCGAGGCGCTCCAGGACGGCCGGGACCGGGTCGGTCGGGGCGACGTTCCAGCTCGGCGCGAAGGTCTCGGCCGGGTCCCACCGGAGCTCTCCGAGCAGTGAGACGAGGTCCTGGGGCGTGGTGGTGGAGACGAAACGGCCGCACATGCCCCCAGCCTCGCACGCCGCACCGACAACAGGGGTCGGCGCGTCCACCGGTACCCGGGTCGGGATCTCCGGCATGACGATCATCCAAGTTCTTTCATATCTGCTACGGTCGTTTTCAGAACGAACGATTGGTGAGTGAGCGATATGAAGATCTTCGGCAGGCCCCGCCGCCGACTCTGGGTGCCGCTGCTGGCCGTGGCCGTCCTGCTGGCCGGCGCGGGCGGCTGGGTGGTCTACCAGAACGAGTACGACCTCAGGGAGGAGCGGGTCGTCGTCACCGGCGGCAAACAGCCGCTCCAGGGCGTGCTGGCCCGCCCCACCGGCGGCCGCGGCCCGTACGGACTCGTGGTCTTCGTCCACGGCGACGGGCCCACGGACGCCACCCACGACACTTTTTACCGGCCGCTCTGGGAGGCCATGGCGAAGGCCGGGTACGCCACCCTCTCCTGGGACAAGCCCGGCGTGAACAACGCCCCCGGCAACTGGCTGGACCAGAGCATCCAGGACCGCGCCGACGAGACCCTCGCCGCGATCCGCTGGGCCAAGTCCCAGGCCGGCATCGACCCGGACCGGATCGGGCTCTGGGGCGCCAGCCAGGCCGGCTGGGTGATGCCCAGGGCGGCCCGGCAGTCCCCGGACGTCAGGTTCCTGATCGCCGTCGCACCCGCCGTCAACTGGCTCCAGCAGGGCCGCTACAACCTGCTCGCCGAACTCCGGGAACGGCACGCCTCGCCCGAGGAGACCGCGGCCGCCGTCGCCCGCAGCGACCGCGACCTGGCCGCCCTGAAGGCGAGTTCGACCTTCGAGCAGTACCGCGCCGCCGGCGGCGACACCGAGGGGCTGACCCCCGAACGGTGGGCGTTCAACAAGCGCAACCACTCCTCCGACGCCACCGAGGACCTCGCCGCCCTCCGGGTTCCGGTGCAACTGGTCCTCGGCGGCCGGGACGTCAACGTCGACAGCGACGACACCGAGGCCGGCTACCGCCGCCTGGTCACCGCTCCCGGCCTGCTGCGGGTCCTGCGCTTCCCGGACTCCACCCACAACATGGTGCCCAAGGACGTCGAGGACTCCGAGCTGCGCAGCACCCTCCTGGCCGTGGCCGCACCCCGCTCGCTGTTCACCCCCGGCTACCTCGACGGCATGCGCGACTTCCTGGCCTCGCTGGACCACCGCTCACCCGACCACCGGAAGGGCTGACCCGCGATGAGACTGCTCGCCCTCGGCGGCGCCGGCGCGATGGGCCGGGTCGCCGCCCGGGTCTCGGCCGCCCTGCCCGGTGTCCACGAACTGGTGGTCGCCGACCGCGACCTCCACGCCGCCCGCCGCGCCGCCGCCCTGCTCGCCGCCGGCTCACCGGTGCCCGTGCGCGCGAGCCGGGTCGACGTCACGGACGGACGGGAGCTGCACGCCGCCCTCGCCGAGGCCGACGCCGTGCTCAACACCGTCGGCCCGTACTACCGGCACGGCCCGGACGTGCTGCGCGCCGCGATCCGCACCGGCACCCACTACCTGGACATCTGCGACGACTGGGAACCCACCGTCGCGATGCTGGAGCTGGACGGCGAGGCCCGCGCCGCCGGGGTGCGCGCCCTGCTCGGGATGGGCGCCAGCCCCGGCGTCAGCAACCTGCTCGCCGCCCGCGCCGCCGCCCGCCTCGACACCCTGACCGACGTGCACACCGCCTGGCCGGTCGACGTCGGCCCCCAGCCCGACACCTCCCTCCGGGACGCCGCCGGCACGGTCTCCGCCGCCGCCGTGCACTGGATGCAGCAGATCAGCGGCACCGTCGCGGTGGTCGAGGCGGGCCGGCCGGTCCGCCGGCCGCCGCTGCGCCCGGTCGCACTCGACCTGCCCGGCGGTCACCGCGGCACCGCCTACACCGTCGGCCACCCGGAGCCCGTCACCCTGCACCGCAGCCTGCGGCCCGGCGGCGACGCGGCCTGCCTGATGGTGGTGTCCGCCGGCACCGCCGCCTACCTGGACGTCCTGCGCGAGGACCTCGACGCCGGGCGGCTGACCAACGAGAGCGCCGCCGCCGACCTCGACCGCCCCACCGTGCGCCGCACGCCGGCGCGGGAGAGGCCCGGGACGAGGGTGAGTTGGAGGGTACCGACGGTGAGGCCGGCCCGGTCGGCGACGACCA
>NZ_JBEZUT010000542.1:0-3624 GCF_040636595.1 Kitasatospora sp. NPDC036755 | reverse complement strand
GGCCGGACGGGCGGCGCGGCGCAGTCGGGCGCGGGCGGCGGCGCTCCCCGTGGAGCCTGCCCGCCGCTCTCCCCCGCCACCGTTCCCGGTACTCGACACCGACGGGGCCTCCGGCTCTGGTCGGGATCGGCGTCGCCGGCTGGGGACGGCTCACCGATGGTGACGAATAGTGCCGAAAAGTGACATACCCAGCAGCACCCAGGCTATCCCGGCCCCCGGGTCGTCTTGTCCGATTGACCTACTCGACGGACTGCGCGTCGCCCGCCGTCGGCGCGCTGTCCGCGGCACCCGCTCCGGGACCGGATCCGGGGCCCGCGAGCAGCCGGGCGACGTGCGGCAGCACGTCACGGTCGTGATCGATCCAGTCCACGGCGTCCAGCTCGTCCGGGCCGAGCCACCGCAGCGCGTCGTGGTCCTCCAGTGCGCGCGGCTCGCCGGCCAGCAATTCGGCGGCCCAGAAGCGCAGTTCCAGGCCGGGGCGCACGGCCCACGCGCCCGGCAGCCGGGTCAGCGCGCGCGCCCGGACGCCGAGCTCCTCCAGCAGCTCCCGCTCCAGCGCCTGCGCCTCCGTCTCCCCGGGCTCGGCCTTCCCGCCGGGGAACTCCCACCGGCCGGCCACCGACTCGGGCGCGCTGCGCCGGGCGGCGAGCACCCGGCCGCGGTGGACCAGGGCGCCGCCGACCACGATCCGGGGAGCGGCGGGGGCGTCGGAGGCGGGGTGGGCGGGGCCGGGGGCGTGGGAGGCGTCCATGACCGCGACCCTACGGGGCTCAGGCGTTGCGGACCGACCCGTCCGCCGATTCGGGGCCCACCGCCGCCCCGTCCTCCTCGACCCAGTACATCTGCTTGTGGCCGCGGGCCTCGAACTCGGCGGCCATCCGCCGGGCCTCGGCCGGATCGAGGCCCTTGGCGACCAGGAAGCGGTTGCCGTTGTCGTCCTGCCGCATCACCCGGTGGGTACCCATGGCGGGAGGGTACCGGGGGCGCCCTCGGGCCGTCCCGCTCCCTGCCGTCGCGGTCCGTCGCGGGCCGTTGCCGACCGGTCCGTTGCCGGCTGTCGGGCCCCGACCGTCCCGCCCTGGTCGGACGGGCCGGTCCCCGGCTCGCGTGGGGGTCGGGCCGGGGACGTGTCCACGACCGTAGGGCCGCCGGGTAACCGCCGGGTTTTGGCCTGGTCAACGGCCGGTAACCGGGTGCGCGGCGCTCAGACCCGTAGGTCGGGCACCTGCTCACCGGTGGACAGCCCCAACCCGCGGCGCACCTCCAGCGCCGTCGGCGCCGACTTGGCCACCAGCGCCCTGGCCCGGCGGACGTCGCCCGCCACGTCGCCGCCGGAGGCCGCGGCGTCCCAGGCGGCGGCCGCCTGCGAGGTGGCCTCGGCCAGCTTGGCGATCTTCGGCTGGACGTCGGCCGGCCAGGGCGCCGACGGTCCGCCCAGCGCGGCCGCCTGGGCGCGGGAGGCCGCGGCCATCCGACGGGCCCACGCCCGGTACTCGGCCTCGGATTCGGAGACCGCGCCCGCCGGCGGGTCCAGGTAGACGTCGTTGAAGCTCCGCACGGCCTCCAGGTAGGCCAGCTGGGGCGCGGTCAGGCTGCTCCGGTCGGTCCGGACCGTCCCGCGGTGCTGCTCCTCGCGGTCCTCGTAGGCGCAGGTGACGTACCGCGCGCCGGACTCCCAGTTCCTCGCGGTCGGGTAGAGGTAGACGTCGTCCATGCCGTCCGGGAGGACCCACTGGTCGAGCGCGTAGCCGTCCAGCACCTGGCGGCACAGCCGGCCCGCCGAATCGCGGACCTCGCTCTCGCCCGGGTAGCCGCCGTCGCGGCCCGGCAGGTCGGCGGTGCCCGCCACCTCGCCGTTGTGGGGCTCGGCGCAGGCCACCCGGTGCACCCAGTACACCGTCTCGTCGCCGTTCCCGTCGGACGTCGAACCGCCCCCGGGGGAGTCGTAGCAGTCGCCGGCCTTGAGGTCGGACCAGTGCACCGAGCCGGCCGGCGCCTTCGGGGCCCCGCCGAAACGGCCGGCCCGCGCCGAACCGAAGTCGGCCGCGCCGAGCGCGAGGACCAGCAGCACCGTGCCGACCGTGCCGAGCACCAGGCCGGTCACCGCCATGCCGGAGCCGCGCTCCTTGCGGCGGTTGATCTGGACCAGCGCGAGGATGCCGAACACCAGGGCCACCGGGGCCACCAGGAGCAGACCGGTGACCAGCGAGCCGACGGCGAAGCCGTTGGTCGGGGCGGGGCCGGGCACGAACCCGGGGAAGGGGACGGCGGCCGGGCCCTGACCGGGGGGCTGGGCGTACGGGTGACCGGGCGGGAAGCCGGACCGGGCGGCGGGGGTGACGGAGGCCCAGCCCCCGGCGGGCAGCGGGTACGGCGGCTGGGGCGGGGCGGCCGACGGCGGGACGGCCCGGGGTGCCGGGGCCGGGGCGGCGGACGGACCGGCGGAGAGGTCGGGGGCGGCCCAGGGGTCGGCGGGGGCCGCGGGGGCGGGCGGCGCGCGCGTCAAGGAGGCGTCAGGGAAGTGGCGGCCGGGTGTCAGGGGTTCGTTAGGGAGGGTGAACGCGCTTGTCCCGGGCACGTGGTCGGGCTTTGATGGAGCACATGCACCGCTCGACCCGCCACCACGACCGCCCGCCGCATAGTCGGCCGCGGAACGGCGCTGTCGCGGTCGCCACCGCCGTCCGGTAGGACCGAGCTCCTTCCCGCTCACCGCCGGCCGCGCGGCACGGGTCCGGTGTCGTCCACCGGGTCCGTGCCGCTCACCGCCGTCCGCCCCTCCGTCCCCGGTCGTCCCGTGGGCCGGGGGGCGGGCGCGCCTCATCCCTTCGCACCACACCCTTTCCCCGCACCGCGGGTCCCGGATCCGGACGGCCCGTGCCGCGCCGCCTCCCCACCCCGCCGGTGCCTTCCACCCCTTGGATGGGTCATGCCCGACACTGTTCTGTCCGCCCGTACCGCCCTCGTCACCGGCGCGTCCTCCGGGATCGGCTGGGAGACCGCCCGGCTGCTCGCCGGGCACGGCGCGACCGTGCTGGTGCACGCCCGGACCGCCGCCGAGGCGGAGGACGCCGTCGGTCGGCTGGTCGCCGCGGGCGCCCGGCGGGACCAACTCGTCGAACTGGCAGCCGACTTCACCCACCTCGCGGAGGTCGCGACGCTCGCCCGCACGGTCGTCGAGCACTGTCCGGCGCTGGACCTGCTGGTGAACAACGCCGCGGCGCCGGCGCCGGAGCGCTGCACCCTCACCGACGACGGCAACGAGGTCTCGCTCCAGGTCAACTTCCTGGCCGCGCACCTGCTGTCGAGGCTGCTGCGCGCGCCGCTGGCGGCGGCCGGCGACGCCCGGATCGTCAACGTGTCCTCCGCGCTGCACCGCACGGCCTCGATGAACTGGGCGGACCCGCACCGGGCGAAGAGGTACGCGCGGGTCGCGGCGTACGCGCAGTCACAGCTCGCGCTCACCATGGCGACCGCCGAGATGGCCCCGGCCGGCTCCGGCATCACCGCGGTCAGCGTGGACCCGGGCCGGTCCAGCTGTCGGTCGGCGCGTACGCGGGTGCCGCGCTCAAGCTGTGGATCAGCCCGTGGACGGTGCCGGACGCGATGTTCCTGGCCTCCACCTGG
>NZ_JBEZUT010000541.1:0-3630 GCF_040636595.1 Kitasatospora sp. NPDC036755 | reverse complement strand
GTCCTTCATCGCGATCAGGTTCGCGGTGACGTAGCTGATGTTGTTGCGCGAGTGCCACTCGGTCGGGAAGTAGGTGACCAGCCGCGAACTCTGGACGCCGAGGATCATGTGGCCGAGCTCGCCGAGGACGGCCTCCAGGCTGCTCTCGGCGTGCGCCCTCACGATCCAGCGGAACCACGGGGACTCGGCCGCGTTGGCGGCGAGCGCCGCGCCGAGGCCGGGCTGCCCGAACGGCGTGGGCCCGTTGACGCTCACCACCCGGGCGATCAGCTCCGGGCGGCGGGCGGCCAGGCCCATGCCGACCGGCCCGCCGAAGTCGTGCAGGACCAGGGTGAGTTCGCGCAGGCCGAGGTCCAGGACGAGCGCCTCCAGGTTGTCGACGTGGTCCTGCAGCCAGTAGGTCCGGTCGGCCGGGGTGGCGCTCTTGCCGAAGCCCATGTGGTCGGGGACGACCACCCGGTGGGTCGGGGCCAGGCGGCGGACCAGGTCGCGGAAGAGGTAGCCCCAGGTGGGTTCGCCGTGCAGGCAGAGCACCACGGGGCCGGTGCCCTCGTCCACGTAGTGCTGGGGGAAGCCGGCGGCGGTGCTGAAGTGCGGCCGGTACGGGAAGGTGCCGTCGAAGCTCTCGTGGGCGGCGATCATGGTTGGGCTCACTCCAAGGTGGTAGCAACATAAAACCGCAAGGCCGAGGCTAGGCCTCGTGGTTTTATTACGCAACCATGCTGGTCGGAGCGGTCCCGATCGGCCTCAGAACAGCGCCTCCTGAGTGTCCGGCTCCGGCGGCCGCAGCCGCTCCTGGAGGGTCAGGCCCGCGGGGCCGCGGCCGGTGACCGGGCTGAGCGTCCAGCCGGTGAGCTGCCGGGTGTCCAGCAGCAGCGGGCCGGAGCCGTCGGCCTGGTCCAGGAAGAGGTGCCGGCCCACCGGCGGCCGGAGCCGGCCGGCGAGGACCGCACCGTCGGCCAGCCCGGTGATCTCCCGGTAGGCCTCCGGGGCGCCGCCGACCAGGCCGTAGCGCTCGACGTGGTCGACCACCGGGCGGTCGGCGAGCAGCTCCACGGCGTGGCCGTCCAGCAGCCGGTGCGCCCGGGCGCGGGCCTCGGTGAGCACCGCACGGCGGTGCGGGGCGTCGCCGTGCGACCACCAGTGCTCGGTCTTGAGCCGGGACTTGAACCGTTCCCGGGCCAGGCCCGAGGCGGCGACGGTGAGTTCGGCGCGCCGGACCGCCGGCAGGGCGCCGCGGGCGGTGAACGCGTAGGCCAGCGCGCCCTGTTCGAGCAGCCGGCTGTCGCCGCGCTGCTCGGCGGTCAGGCCTACCTTGAGCAGGCCCTCGCCGAACCAGGCGAGGTAGAGCAGGTAGGTGCGGCCGTCGTCGAGGATCTGGTCCCGGGCGAGGGCGAGGCCGCGGTCCACGCTCTGGCAGGCCGGGCACTGGGTCGCGCCGCCGTTCGGGTCGATCACCGCGTGGTGCGGGCACGGCGTGCGCTCCGTCGCCCCGGCCAGCCACGCCCCGACGCAGCGGCGCGGGCCGCCCAGCAGCCAGCCGACCTCCGCCCCCGGCGCCACCGCCCGCTCGTGCACCTGGGCGCCGCGCGCGGCCCCGAGCACGGCGCGGCCGTCCCGCCAGCTCAGGCCGGTGGAGATCCAGCCGCCCGGGTGGGCCTGGTGCTCCGGGTGCTGTGGGGGGATCGTCACGCCTTCTCCTTACCGCCGGTAGCCGTCGACCCTACCCGGTGCCACCGACAGGCGGCCCGGCCGGTGGGATCCGCGACGGCACGGACGACCGCGGGCCCCGCCGGCGACGAACGCCGGCCGGGCCCGCCGCCGTTCCCTCGGCCCGCCGGAGCCGCCCGAGGACCGTCGGTACCGCGTCGGGCGCGTCCGCCTCCACGACGGAAAGGCCCCCTGCTCAGGAGCACTTGGCCGCACGGGGCGTTCACGCTCTATTGTTGCGGGCGCGGTCGGCGGCGCGGCCGGGAGGCGGTGCCGCGGGCCCGACAGTCGGCACGAGGCGAATGGGGTGGACGGACGGTGTCGGGGCGGCGGAGCAGCGGGGTGCTGGCGATCTGGGCGGAGGCGCAGCGACAGCAGCAGCGCCGGGAGGAGGCCCGGTGGCGCGCCGAAGCGGCGGAGCAGCGCCGCCGGGAGCGGGAGCAGCGCGAGACGCAGAAGGCGGCGGCCCGTGGCGAGCGCGAGGCGCAGCGCGCCTACCAGCAGTCGCGGGAGGCGGAGGCCGCCCGGCGGACGGCCGAACTGGACGCCCGGGTCGAGGAGTTGAGGGGGCTGCTGGCCGCCGGGCTGGCCGCGCCGGCCTTCGGGCCGCAGGCCCTGCTGGCGCCGCCGGCGGTGCCGCCGTTCGATCCGGGGCCGCTGGGTGAGCCGGTGCCGATGCCGGACCAGTCCTCCGCCCACTACTTCGTGCCGCCGCCGGACCCGGTCCAGGCCCGCAACCGGGGTGTGCGCCAGCAGTACGAGCAGTACCTGGCCCAGGCCCGGGCCCGGTTCGAGCAGGACTGGTACGCCGCGCAGGCCCGGGAGGCCGACCGGCAGCAGCGGCTGGCCGCGTACCACCAGGAGTACCTGGCCGGGGCCGAGCAGGCCCGCCGGCAGCAGCGGGAGCTGGCCGCCCGGACCGAGGAGCTGCTGCGCCGGCTGCGGGCGGGCGAGCCGGAGGCGGTGCAGGAGTACTTCACGGCCGGTCTGTACGCCTCGGCGGCCTGGCCGGAGGGCTTCCCGCACCGGCTGGTGGCGGCGTTCGACGCCGGGAGCCGCCAGCTGGTGGTGGACTGGGAGCTGCCCGGGCCGGACGTGGTGCCGGCGGCCGCGCGGGTGCGGTACGTGAAGTCGGACGACCGCGAGGCGGAGGTGGCCCGGCCGGCGACGGAGCGCAAGGCACTGTACAGGGAGGTGCTGGCGCAGTCGGCGCTGCGGGTGGCGGCGGAGGTGTTCCGGGCGGACCGGGACGGGCTGCTGGACTCGGTCGTGCTGAACGGCTTCGTCCTCGGCATCGACCCGGCGACCGGCCGGGAGGCGGAGCGCTTCCTCTCCACCCTGACCGCCACCCGGGCCGGCTTCGCCGCGCTGGCGCTGGACCGGGTGGCCCCGGTGGACTGCTTCCAGGGCCTGGGCGGCCGGCTGTCGGCGCGCCCGGAGCGGCTGGACGAGGTGCGGCCGGACCGCCGCCCGGAGAGCGTCGGCGGGAGCCTGGCCGGGCACGGCGGCGAGGACGAACCGGACCTCTTCGAGATGGACCCGCTGGACTTCGAGGACCTGATCGCCGAGCTGTTCCGGCTGCGCGGCTTCCGGGTGATGACCACGGCCCGCAGCGGCGACGTCGGGGTGGACGTGGTGGCCGAGGACCTGGACCCGGTGACCGGCGGCAAGATCGTGATCCAGGCGAAGCGCTACAAGAAGACCGTGCCGCCGACGGCGGTGCGCGATCTGGAGTCCACCGTCCGCCACCACGGCGCGATCAAGGGCATCCTGGTCACCACCGCGGGCTTCGGCCGCGGTTCGTACAGCTACATCGAGGGCAAGTCGACCAGGACATGATCAACGGGCTGGCCGCCGCCGGGATGGACACCGACGACCTGGACCCGGAGCAGCTGCGGCTGATCGTCCGCAACCGCCGCA
>NZ_JBEZUT010000540.1:0-3702 GCF_040636595.1 Kitasatospora sp. NPDC036755 | reverse complement strand
GCCGGGACCGGCCCGGTGCCGGCCGGCGCGCGCCTGTACCGCACCGGCGACCTGGCCCGGACCCGCGCCGACGGCGTGATCGAGCTGATCGGCCGGCTGGACCACCAGGTCAAGCTGCGCGGGCTGCGGATCGAGCTCGGCGAGATCGAGTCGGTGCTGCGCCGCCACCCCGGGATCGAACGGGCCGTGGTCGCGGCCCGTGGAGACGGCGAGGAGCGGCGGCTCGTCGGCTACCTGGTGCCCGCCCGGGGCGGCGCCCCGGCGCCGGCCGCCGCCGAACTGCGCACCCTGCTGCGGGCCGAGCTGCCCGAGTACATGGTCCCGGCGGTCTTCGTGACGCTGGACGCGCTGCCGCTGTCACCCAACGGCAAGGTGGACCGCGCCGCGCTGCCCGAGCCCGACCCGACGGCCGAGCGGGCCGCCGCCGCGTACGTGGCCCCCCGCGACGACACCGAGCGGGTGCTGGCCGCGCTCTGGGCCGAACTGCTGGAGGTCGACCGGGTCGGCGCCGAGGACGACTTCTTCGCCCTCGGCGGGCACTCGCTGCTCGCCACCCGGCTCGCCTCGGCGGTGCTGGAGACCTTCGGCGTCGAGCTGCCGCTGCGCGAGCTGTTCGAGGCGCCCACCCTCGTCGCCCAGGCGGAGCGGCTGACCGCCTGCGGCCACGCGGCGGGCACCGACGTCGCGGCGGTGGCCCGGATCGCCGCACCCCTGCTGGAGATGACCGACGAAGAGGCCCTCGGGCTGCTCGCCCAGCACGACGAGCACGCCGAGAACGAGGCGCACCAGGAGCACGAGGAGAGCCACGCATGAGCCCCACCACCACGAGCACCGGCGTCCTGGCCGCCCACGCCCGTCTCGGCGCCCACCGCCTGGCCGCCGCCGACCCACTGCTCGCCGACCTGCTGGAGCGCGAGCACGTCCGGCAGAACGAGACGCTGGCCATGGTGGCCGCGTCCAGCAGCGCCGACCCCTCCGTCCTGGCCTGCGCCGGCGCGAGCATCTCCAACGTCACCACCGAGGGCTACCCGGGCGCCCGCTACCACGCGGGCTGCGAACTGGTCGACGAGGTCGAGCGGTTGGCGGTGGAACGGGCCCGCGCGCTGTTCGGCGCCCGGTACGCCAACGTGCAGCCGCACTCGGGCAGCACCGCCAACCAGATCGTGCTGTGCACCCTGATGAAGCCCGGCGGCACCCTGCTCGGCATGGAGCTGAGCGCGGGCGGCCACCTCACCCACGGCTCGCCGGCCTCGGTGTCCGGGCGGTTCTTCGACGCGGTCGGCTACGGCACCGACGCCGACGGCATGCTCGACTACGAGCAGGTCGCCGAACTGGCCCGGCTCCACCGGCCCAAGGTGATCGTCTGCGGCGCCAGCGCCTACCCGCGCACCGTCGACTTCGCCCGGTTCCGGCGGATCGCCGACGAGGTCGGCGCCTTCCTGCTCGCCGACATCTCGCACATCGCCGGCCTGGTCGCGGCCGGGCTGCACCCCAGCCCGGTGGACCACGCCCACGCCACCACCACCAGCACCTACAAGCAGCTGTACGGCCCCCGCGGCGGCCTGATCCTGCTGGGCCGGGACGCCGACCTGCCGCTGCCCGGCTCCCGGCGCACCCTCGCCCGGGCGATCGCCCACGGCACCTTCCCGTTCCTCCAGGGCACCCCCGACCTGGGCGCCGTCGCCGCCAAGGCCCGCGCCTTCGACATCGCCGCCCAGCCGGAGTTCCGCGCCCTGGCGCAGCGGGTGGTCTCCGGCGCCCGGGAGCTGGCGGAGGCCTTCGCCGGCCTCGGCCACACCCTGGTCACCGGCGGCACCGACAACCACATGGTGCTGCTGGACGTCGGCCGGCGCGGCCTGACCGGGGCGATCGCCGAGTCCGCGCTCGCCGACTGCGGGATCGTGGTCAACCGCAACCGGATACCGGGCGACCCGCACGGCCCGCGCGTCACCAGCGGCATCCGCTTCGGGACCAACACCCTCGCGCTGCGCGGCATGGGCGAGGCCGAACTGCGCCGCTGCGCCGCCCTGGTGGACCGGGTGCTCACCTCCGTGGTGGCCCGTGACGAGACCGGGTTCGTCCTCGACCCGGGCGTCCGATCCGAGGTGCGGGACGAAGTCGCCCGGCTCTGCCGGGAGTTCCCGCTGCCGCACCACTCGTCCTGACCACCCTCTCCGACCGCCGGGACTCCCCATGAGCCACTCACCCCAGCGCGCCGCGCTCTCCGCCGAGAAGCGCCGCCTGCTCGCCAAGCTGCTCGAGCAGCAGGGCCTCGCCCGCACCGACACCGCCGACCGGATCACCCCCCGCCCCGAGGGGGTGCGGCTGCCGCTCTCCTTCGCCCAGCAACGGCTGTGGTTCGTCGAGCAGTTCGCCGGCCCGAGCCCGCTCTACAGCATCGCCTGCACCGTCCGGCTGACCGGCCGGCTCGACGCCGCCGCCCTGGAGCGCGCGCTGAACCGGGTGGTGGAGCGGCACGAGGCGCTGCGCACCACGTTCCGCGCCGAGGACGGCCGGCCCGAGCAGGTCGTGCACGCCCGGGTCGAGCTCGCGCTGCCGCTCACCGACCTGTCCGCAGCGGCCGCCGACGCCCGGGAGGACGCGCTCGCCGAGCTGGCCGACCAGGAGAGCCGCCGCCCCTTCGACCTGGGCGCCGGCCCCCTGTTGCGCGGCCGGCTGGTCCGGCTCGCCGACGAGGAGCACGTGCTGGTGCTCGCCGTGCACCACATCGTGGCGGACGGCTGGTCGCTGGACGTCCTGGTCCGGGAACTGGCCCACCACTACCGGCCCGGCGCCGCCGCCCTTCCCGAACTTCCCGTCCAGTACGCTGACTTCGCGCTCTGGCAGCACGAGCGGGCCGCCGACGGGGCGATGGACGCCCAACTGGAGCACTGGCGCGAGCGGCTGGCCGACGCCCCCACCGCCGTGGACCTGCCCACCGACCGGCCGCGCGCCGCCCGGCAGAGCTTCGCCGGCGCCTGCTTCCCGTGGCAGCTGGACGGCGACCTCGCCACCCGGCTCACCGCGCTGGCCCGCGAGCACGACGCCACCCTGTACATGGCGCTGCTGGCCGGCTTCACCGCCGTGGCGCAGCGCTGGAGCGGCCAGACCGACCTGGTGGTCGGCTCGCCGGTGGCCAACCGCAACCACCCCAGCACCGAGGGCCTGATCGGCTTCTTCGTCAACATGCTGCCGCTGCGCGCCGACCTGTCCGGCAACCCGACGTTCCGCGAACTGCTCGGCCGGGTACGGGAGTCCGCGATCGCCGCGTACGCCCACCAGGACGTGCCGTTCGAGCGGATCGTGGAGGCGGTGCGCCCGGACCGCGACGCCGGCGGACGCACCCCGTTCGCCAACCTGCTGCTGGTCCTCCAGAACACCCCGGAGACCAGGATCGAGCTGCCCGGACTGCGGATGGACACGGCCGCGGTGGACACCGGCACGGCCAAGTTCGACCTGCACCTCCAGGTCACCGAGACCCCGCAGGGCCTGACCGGCCTGGCCGACTACAGCACCGAGCTGTACGAGGAGCGCACCGTACGCCGCTTCATCGACCAGTGGCTGCACCTGCTGGCCGCCGCCGTCGCCGCCCCGGACACCCGGCTGGACTCCGGCCCCGACTACGTGACGGTGGACTGATCACCATGGCCAAGAAGAAGAACACCGAGGAGCCCGCGGCCAAGCCCGCCGGCGGCCTCTTCG
>NZ_JBEZUT010000539.1:0-3702 GCF_040636595.1 Kitasatospora sp. NPDC036755 | reverse complement strand
GCGTTGGGGTGCGTGCATCGCAAGGCGGAGGAGGGAGCCACTGCGGAGCATTGGCGACCGACGACAACGCGGCGAGGTGCGTGCCCCGGCGTCGCGCACCCGGCAAAGATCCGCAAGACACGCCCTGTGGCCCGGCCGCCAACCGGCTGCTGCGGCTGGTCCGCGAGGGCGGCGACGCCCGCCGGCTGGCCGCCGAACTCTTCGACGGCCAGGGCTCCTACGGCAACGGCGCCGCCATGCGGGTCGCCCCGCTGGGGGCCGTGTACGCCGAGGACCCGAGGGCCGCGGTGCGCCCCGCCGCCGACACCGCCCTGATCACCCACACCCACCCGCAGGCCGTGGACGGCGCGATCGCGGTCGCGGTGGCGGCCGCGTACGCCGCGCGGGCGCGCACCCGGCCGACGGCGCCGGAGCGCTTCCTGGAGGACGTGGCCGGCCTCACCCCGAACGGGGCCGTCAGGGACGGCATCGTGGAGGCCCGCGGGCTGCCCGCCGGGACGGACTTCCGGACCGCCGCGCGCCTGCTCGGCAACGGCAGCCGGACGTCGGCGGCCGACACCGTCCCGTACGCGCTGTGGTGCGCCGCCCGGAACCTGGCCGACTACCGCGCCGCGGTCTGGGACGCGATCGCGGCCGGCGGCGACATGGACACCGTCGCCGCGATCACCGGCGGGGTGGTCGCCGCGCACACCGGCGCCGCGGGCATCCCGCGCGGCTGGCGGGACGCCTGCGAGCCGCTGCCGGCCTGGGCGTTCCCCGAGCCGGGCGGCGTGCGCGCGGCCGGCGAGCCGCACCTGACCCCGATCAGCCTGCCCCGTCCGCACCCGGTGCCGGCCGTGAGCTGGTCCGACGGGGACTGGGAGCGGATCAGGCGGGGCCTGCGGGCCCGGGACACGGACGAGCGCTGGGTCGCCGTCGTCTCCGAGGGCGTGCTGCACCTGCACCGCAGCGTCGGCGGGGCGGAGATCTACCGGGTCCGGGTGGCCCGGGTGCGGGGCGGCTGGCGGCCGGTGGAGGCGCTGGTCGAGGCGGATCCGGGCCGCCACCGGGCCTGGGACGACCACACGGTCCTGCCGGTCGTCCTGGGCCTGGTGCGGTCCGGCTACCGGGCGCTCGGCCTCAGGCCGTGATCATCAGCTGCCCGGCGCCGCTGCCGCCCTGTCTAAGGCACTCCTGGTTGATCGCCGGATCCGGGGCGCTCGGCGAGGTGGCGGCGGCGATCCGCAGCTCGATGATGTCCCGGACGGCCGGCCACTCGTCGTCGAGGATCGAGTAGAACGCGGTCGAGCGCACCACCCCGTCCAGCCCGCGCGAGTGCGCCCGGCGGACCCCCTCGGAGGTCGCGCCGAGCCGCTCGATGGCGGCGCGCGAGCGCAGGTTCCGGGCGTCCGCGCGCAGCGAGATCCGCTGCACGCCCCAGGTCTCGAAGGCGTGGCGCAGCATCAGCAGCTTGGCCTCGGTGTTGATGCCGGTGCCCTGGGCGCGCGGCGAGAGCCAGGTGTTGCCGATCTCGGCGGCGTCCGGGACGGCCGTGGCCGGATCCCCGAACGGGACCCCTGGCACGGGCGGCCACACCATCGGACCCCGCCAGTAGTCGAGTTCCAGGAAGCGGGTGGAGCCGACGACCCGGCCGTCCGCGAGGTTCACCGTCGCGAACGGCAGAGACCGGCCCGCGGCCTGGTCGGCGAGCGCGCGGGCGACGTAGTCGCGGGCGGCTTCCGGACCGTGCGGGACGGGTGTGAAGGCGTAGGTCGTACGGTCCTCGGCGCCGGCCTCGGCGATGGCCTCGGCATGGTGCGCGGCAAGGGGCTCCAGCCGCACGGTGCGGCCGGTGAGGATGACAGGTACGGGCACGGAACCTTGGTCCTTCATCGGTCGGAGGGTGCCTCCCGGGCCGGGGTACGGCACGGGGTGCTCTGGGCTGGGTACGCCTGGGCCCGGGTCCGCCGGCCGGGTGCCCGCGCACGCCGGAGCTCCGGTCGGACGGGGTGGGGGCGGCGGCCCGGAACGGGCGGCGCGGGTGCCGGAACGGACACGGGTCCTCGGACCGGTCCGGCGGGAAGAGCGAGGGGACAGTGTGCGTCCGCGAAATGGCCGAGGAGGGTACGAGAGCGCGAAGGGAAGCAGGCGGCCAGGTGAAGGCAAGATGCGTCGTGGGTGGCTGGCCGAGCACCGGACCGGGACGTGGCCGACGGCGTTACGGACGACGTGACGACGACGCGACGATGCGAGGCAGCGAGAGGACGATACCCGCCAGAAGGCGGTGCGTCACTTCGCGGCGCGCGAATGGCCGCCCGGGCCGTTCGCGGGCCCCGCGGACGGGCTCCTCCGAGGGGTGTGACCAGGGGCTCTCCGCCGGGTGCGATCATGGTCCGGAGCCGCTCGGCCGCGGCTCCCGGGCGCGTCCCCGGAGAGCCGTCGAACGGCCTCGCGGCGGCCCTGCGGGCGGTCCCGCGACCCGGCCGCCCGCGGGCCGGGACGGCCTGCGGGACCGTCCCGGGACCGGTGCGGGGCGAGGTCGGAGCGAGGACGGGGCCCGGGGCGGGAATTCCGGCGGCGCCCGGCACGCTGCAAGAACGAGAAGCCGGTCGACCGGAACGAGCAGAGAACGGGGTTGGGTGCGCGGTGCGTGACTTCCAGGCGCTGTACGAGCTGGATCAGCAGGGCGTGGCCGCCGTCGCCGCGGCCAACGAGCAGTTGCGCGACACCGGTGCGGGCCTCGTGCTGCTCCAGCACTTCGAGGGCTTCATGGACGCCGGGGAGGCCGGCGGCCAGGTGGTGTCCCACCTGCTGGAGACGGGCTCGCCGCAGGTGGTGGCCCGCTTCGACCACGACCGTCTGGTGGACTACCGGGCCCGCCGCCCGGCGATGGTCTTCGACCACGACCACTGGGCGTCCTACGACCCGCCGGAGATCCTGCTCCAGCTCCTCCACGACGCCGCCGGCGCGCCGTTCCTGCTGCTCACCGGCCCCGAGCCGGACGTCGAGTGGGAGCTCTTCGCGCGCGCCGTCCGCGAGCTGGTGGAGCGCTTCGAGGTCCGGCTCTCGGTCGACTTCCACGGCATCCCGATGGGCGTGCCGCACACCCGCCCGGTCGGCATGACGCCGCACGGCAACCGGCTGGACCTCGCCCCGGGCTACCCGCAGTGGTTCGACCAGGCGCAGGTCCCGGGCAGCGCCCAGGCGCTGGTGGAGTACCGCCTGGCCGAGGCCGGGCACGACGTCCTGGGCTTCGCCGTGCACGTCCCGCACTACGTGGCCCGCTCCGCCTACCCGGCGGCGGCCGTGCAGATCCTGGAGGCCGCGCAGTCCGCCACCGGGCTGGTGCTGCCCGGCACCCGGCTGCGCGAGCAGGTGTCCGAGGTCTACGCGGACATCGAGGAGCAGCTGGCCCAGGGGGACGGCGAGTTGCGCTCGGCGATCCGCGGCATGGAGGGGCAGTACGACGCCGTGGCGGGCGCGGAGGGCCGGGAGAGCCTGCTGGCCGAGCCGGTGGACCTGCCCTCGGCGGACGAACTGGGGCGGCGCTTCGAGCAGTTCCTGGCGGAGCACGAGCGCGGCGCGGAGTAGCCGCGGGCAGGCCGCGGGGCAGCCGCGCGGCACGTCGGCTGGCCGCATGCCCAGCCCTTGTCCTCGGCCTGCTCCTCTCCGCGGCCCCCGCCGCCAGGGCCGACAGCCAACTGCCGCTCACGGTCGCCTCCG
>NZ_JBEZUT010000538.1:0-3743 GCF_040636595.1 Kitasatospora sp. NPDC036755 | reverse complement strand
AAGGCCGCCCGCATCAGGGCCGGCTACTTCGGCGCCCGGCTGGACGGCCTCGCCGGGGACTTCCTGGAGCAGGTCCTGCTGGTCGAACAGGGGGCTGGCGCCGTAGGTGGCGGTCAGCCGGGTCTCCAGGTGGACGGCGAGTTTGCCGGCGTCGGCGGGGGAGGCGACGGGGAAGGGGAGCTGGTAGCCGCCCGCGGCGGGGGTGGGGGTGGCGGAGGCGCTGGTCAGGAGGCGCTGCCAGGCGTCGCGTTGGGCCTGGTGGGCGGCGTGGGTGGTGCGGGCCTCGGTGCGCTGGGGGTCGTCCGGGAGGTGGGCGCCGACCACCCCGTAGCCGTAGACGGCGGCGTGCTCGGCGCCGAGGGCGCCCTGCAGGACGGGCACGGCGGCGGGCTCGGCGGCGCGTTCGGCGCCGGTGCCGCCGTCGGGGGTCGTGACCGGGGTCGGGTCGCCCAGGGCCACGGCGTGCAGGGCGTTGGAGGCGGAGACGGAGGCGAGCAGCAGGGCGAGGGACGGGCTGACCCCGTCGAGGCCGCGGAGGCGGGACTCGGCGGTCCGGCGCTCCGCGAGGGCCAGCTCCGGGAGGGTGGGCAGGGCACGGTCCGGGGTGCCGGTGGGGGAGGGGCTCGCGGTCGCGGTCGGCAGGCCCTGGGCGAGGGCGGCGCGGTGCCGGACGGTGTCGTCGCGCAGGGGCTGGAGCAGGGCGGTCTGGGCGCCCGGGGCGGCGAGCAGGCCGTCGTAGGCGCCGAGCAGGACGTCGGTGTCGGCGACCGCCCGGAGGCGCGCGGGGGTGTCCGGGTCCCTGGTCGGGGCCGGGTCGCCCGGGCGGCCGCCGTGGCCGGCGGTGCAGGCGGTGAGGGTGGTGAGCAGTCCGAGGGCCAGGAAGGTCCGTCGGCTGGGCGGCTGCATCGGGGTCACTCCGGCGGGTACGGGAGGACGGCCTCCCCGCCTGCCCTCGTTGGCGTGAATGATTACAGAATCCCCACGTTCCCGGGCCCGGTTCGAGGACGGCGTGCGGGGTGTGAGCTTGCTCGCAGTGGGTGGTGCGGGCGTGCTCGGCGGAGGTCCGGAATCGGTGGATGGGGGCTTGACCGGATAGGCTTTGGGCCGAGCTGCCGTGATCCGGTGTGGCACCGGGGACGCGGAGCGACCTTCTGACAACAGCAGACGCGGCCGAGGAGTCCACCCGGATGAGCACCACCCACACCGACCGGCTGCGAGCGTTGCTGGAGCCGCTGGCCGAGCAGGCCGGACTGGATCTGGAGGAGGTCAGGGTCACCCGGGCGGGCAGCCGTCGGCAGGTGCAGATCGACGTCGACACCGACGGCGGCGTGGACATGGACACCATCGCCGAGTTCAGCCGGGTGGTCGGTGAGGCCCTGGACGAGTCGGACCTGATGGGGGACGACGCGTACCTGCTGGAGGTCGGCTCGCCGGGTGCGGAGCGCCCGCTGGTCCTGCCCCGGCACTGGCAGCGCGCCGAGGGTCGGCTGGCCAGGATCCACCTGGTGGACGGCGGGGAGATCGTCGCCCGGGTGCTGGAGGCCGACGAGGACGGCGCGCTGGTCGAGGTGCAGCCGGTGAAGGGGCGTGGCCGCCCGAAGGAGCGCCGTCTGGCGTACGCCGAGGTGGCCCGGGCCCGCGTCCAGGTGGAGTTCAACCGCAAGGACGACGAGGCGCTCCTGGACGAGGCCGCCGACCTCGACGAGGGGGAGGACGGCGCCGAGTGACCCTCCGGTGCCGTACGACCATGACGAACGTGACGAAAGACGAGGAGGCGTAGCCGTGGACATCGACATGAGTGCCCTGCGCACGCTGGTCAACGAGAAGAACATCCCCTTCGACCTGCTGGTCGAGTCCATCGAGTCCGCCCTCCTCACCGCGTACCACCGCACCGAGGGCTCGCGCCGCCGGGCCCGGGTGCACCTGGACCGCAAGAGCGGCCACGTCACCGTGTGGGCCATGGAGGACCCGGCGGAGCTGGACGAGGGCGTCGAGCCGAAGGAGTTCGACGACACCCCGAGCGGCTTCGGCCGGATCGCGTCCAGCATCGGCATCCAGGTGATGATGCAGCGCCTGCGCGACGCCGCCGACGACCAGACCTTCGGCGAGTACGCGGGCAAGGAGGGCGACATCGTCACCGGTGTCGTCCAGCAGGGCAACGACCCGAAGAACGTGCTGGTCGACATCGGCAAGCTGGAGGCCATCCTGCCGCCGCAGGAGCAGGTCCCGGGCGAGGACTACCGGCACGGCACCCGGCTGAAGTGCTACGTGGTGGCCGTGCGCCGGGGCGTCCGCGGGGCTTCCGTGACCCTGTCGCGCACCCACCCGAGCCTGGTGAAGAAGCTGTTCGCGCTGGAGGTCCCGGAGATCGCGGACGGCAGCGTGGAGATCGCGGCGATCGCCCGTGAGGCCGGCCACCGGACCAAGATCGCGGTCTGGTCGCGCCGCCAGGGCCTGAACGCCAAGGGCGCCTGCATCGGCCCGATGGGCTCCCGGGTGCGCGCGGTGATGGGCGAGCTGCACGGCGAGAAGATCGACATCGTCGACTGGTCGGAGGACCCCCGGGAGATGGTGGCCGCGGCCCTGTCGCCCGCGCGGGTGACCAGCGTGGAGATCGTGGACCTCGCCCAGCGCTCCGCGCGGGTGATCGTGCCGGACTACCAGCTGTCGCTGGCGATCGGCAAGGAGGGCCAGAACGCCCGCCTGGCCGCGCGCCTGACCGGGTGGCGGATCGACATCCGGCCGGACACCGAGGGCCAGGCCGAGGAATCGCAGGCCCAGTAATCAGTGTTGTCGTCGGCGCCCCTGCCGGTCCTCCGGGACCGGCGGGGCGGCGCCATGTCGCTTCGGAGGGGTAGACTTGCCTTCGTCTGGCCGGACGCATGTCCGAGCACGCCCGGAACGCACCTGCGTGGGCTGCCGCAAGCGCGCGGCCAAGCACCAGCTGTTGCGTGTCACGGCGGTCGAGGGCGAGTGCGTCCCTGATCCCCGTGGCGCACTCCCGGGCCGGGGCGCTCACCTGCACCCCGACTCGGCCTGCCTCGACCTCGCGGTCCGCCGCCGGGCGTTCCCCCGGGCCTTCCGGCTCCAGGGCGCGCTCGACACCGAGCGGCTCCGCGGGTTCATCGGGGAGCGGGCGGGCGAAGCCTCGTAGCAGGGCCGCCTTCCGCGACGGCCGCCGCTCGCGCGGCGGAGAACCACCGCAACAAGCACAGCGCTCGGGCAGCCGCGCGCCGTGCACCAGTCAGGTACCTCGCGATGTGGAAGTAGGTCGAGATTGCGATGAGCACTCGATGAGTACGCGATGAGTACGCGATGGGTACGCCCATGAAGTAGCGACAGTCCGGCGGACGAGACCCCCGGACTCATAGACAGGAGTGAAGTGGCTAAGGTCCGGGTTTATGAACTCGCCAAGGAGCTTGGCTTGGAGAGCAAGGCCGTCATGGCCAAGCTCACCGAGCTCGGTGAGTTCGTCCGTTCGGCGTCCTCGACGATCGAGGCGCCGGTCGTGCGCAAGTTGACTGACGCGCTTGGTGTGGCCCCCACCGGTGGTGGTTCCGCTGCCAAGCCGGGTCCGCGGAAGACCGCGGCGCCCTCCCCCGCCGCCGGTTCGGGTGCCCCGAAGCCGGGGGCTCCGACCCCGGGTCCGCGCCCCGCCGCGGCCCCTGGTCCCCGTCCGACCCCGGCTGCCGCCGCGCCTTCCGCGCCGGCCGCCACCCCCCCCCCCCCCCCCAAACCGGGCT
>NZ_JBEZUT010000537.1:0-3809 GCF_040636595.1 Kitasatospora sp. NPDC036755 | reverse complement strand
CCAGCCCCGACCGGGGGAGCAGCCGACGGCCGAGCAGGTGAAGGGCGCGGGCACCGACCCGGTCGCCCTGGTCGGCTCGCTGCTGCCGCCCGGCACGGGCCACCGCGGCGACGGCGAACGGGCGGGCCGCGGGCGGCCCGACCAGGTCCAGGTGGCGGCGGCCGCCGGCCGCGGCGCCGGGGGCGGTGGCCGCCTCGATCGCCTCGGCGATCGCCGCGTCCCGCGCGACGACATCGAGCAGTCCGGTCAGGCTCATCTGCGGTCTCTTCTTCGTCCCGTGGCTGGTGCTGTCCCGGGGTGTCGAAGGCCCGCCGGGGCAACGCGAACGGCCCGGCACGCCGAGCGGCCGGGGGTCTCCAGCCTACGCCGCGGCGCGGACGCGCACGCGGTCCACGGCTCCGGCGGGGCCGGACCGGGACGGGGCGGGGGCCGGAGCGGAGCCCGGCCGCCCCCACGTTTTGTCAGGGGCACGTCCGGGAACGAACGACTGGACGAACCGCCGATCAGGCCGGTGGACGAACCAACCGGAAGCCGCACCGATCCGGGCACGGCTATCCGCCACGAACTGGACATACTCCTGTCACTGGCCGTCCATGGAGATCGCGCACCATGGTGAACGTGCCCGCCGCACCCAACCGTGGGGGATGGCTGTGGGGGCACTGTCGCACCCCCGATGGGGGTCGGAGGTGCGAGGCCGGGCGGCCCTGGGTGGGGGCGCCCGCCCAAGCGCCGGGAACCGTGGCGCCCTTTCCTGGAGGGCGCCACGGGTCTCGGCCTCTTTCGCTTCCGGGGCCTACCCCGTCGACCACCGCCCTATCCCGGCACCCGACCGCTTTCCCGCCTCCCCTCCCGGGGCCCGGGCGGGCACGCCCGGCACGACGAAGGCCCCGGCCGTCCCGCGAGGGGCGACTCGGGGCCTGCGCGACTCGGGGCCTGCGCGGCTCGCGGCCTGCGTGATGCGCGGCCTTCGTGGTGCTTGGCCTGCTCGACCCGGGGTCGCGCGCGGTCAGCGGCGGCGGTAGCTCACCGTGTTGGGGGTCGCGTAGTCGCTGCCGTCGTCCACGATGATGATCTTCGGGACGATCCGGGTCTCGTCCTCCGTCGGCCTCCCGGAGCCCTGCTCGGCGGTGGCACCGTCGGCGGAGGGGTCCCCGGCGGAGGAAGCCCCGGCCGCGGCCGTCCCGTCGACCGTCTCCCCGGCCGGCGGCGAGGCCGGCTTCGGCGGCACCGGGCCGGTCGCCACGGCCCCGGCGATGGCCTTGGTCGCACTGCTGCCGACCACCGGCGTCCGCAGCACGGGCGCCGGCTTCTCCGGCGCGGAGGCCTGGGCGGAAGCCCGGGCCGGGGCCTGGGCGGCACCCGGCGCGGAGCCCTCGTCCCCGGCCGGAGCCGTGGCGGCCAGGGCCTTGCGCAGGTTCGCCACCGGGATCTCGCCGGTGTCCGCCTCCGAGTCCACCGGCGCGGCGTCCGCGACGACGTCCTCGACGGCATCCGCGACCGCGTCGTCGACCGCGTCCCGCGGAGCGGGCGCCGAAGCGACCTCCCGTGAGACCCGGCCCACCCCGGAGGCCCGGACCGCGGCGGCAGCCGCGGCGGCCACCTCGGGCTCGATCTGGCCGACCGCCGCCCCGGTGAGCGAGGCCAGCGTGGCCTTGATGTGGTCCAGGTGCTGCTGCACCGTGTCCAGCCGGGTGTCGAACTCGCGCTGCTCGCGCTCGCTCTCCGCGTTGATCTTCTCGGCCTCCCGGCGGGCCTGCTCGACCAGCTGGTCGGCCTTGGCCTGGGCGTCCGTCTCCAGCTGCTTGATCTGGTTCAGCACGGTCTCCCGGTGCTGCTCCGCCTCCTTGACCCGGCGCTCGGCGGTCGCCGAGACCTCGGCGTCCTCGGCGTCGGCCTTGGCCTGGGCGGCGGCAAAGGTCTCGTCGGCCTTGCGGCGCCGGGCGGCGAGCTCGGCCTCGGCCTGCTCGCTGGCCTCGGCGGCGGCCACCCGCACCTTGGCGGCGTAGGCGGTGGCGGAGTCCCGGGTGGAGCGGCTCTCCCGGTCGGCGTCGGCCCGGATGCCCTCGGCCTCGGCCCTGGTCCGCTCCTCGGTGCGGCGGGCGGCGGCGTCGGCGGCGGCGCGGGTCGTGGCGCCGTACTCCTTGGCGGCCCGGTCGGCGGCCTGCCCGGCCTCGTAGACCTCGTCCCGCAGGTCCTCGGCGAAGCGCTCGGCCTTCTCGCGGACGGCGCGCGCCTCGTTCTCGGCCATCGCGGCCAGTCCGGCGGCCTGTTCGCTGAGCACCTGGTAGTCGGGATCCGGGGCCTCCTCGGCGGTCCGCCGGATGTCGGCCAGCCGGGCCTCCATCTGCCGGATGCCGGCGCCCAGGACGCTCAGCCGCTCCCACGCCTCGTCGCGCTGCGCGGTGAGCGCGGCGAGGGCTCGGTCGACCTGCTCGGGCGCGTAGCCACGGCGGGCCTGGGTGAAGCCGTACTCGGGGACGGCGTCGCTCATGGGCTCTTCCCCTCATTTCGCGGGCTGCGGAGCCCATGATCGGACGGAACGGACGGATCCGGAACCGGTTCGGAGCCCGGGGCCGGATTCCGTTGTCGTACGGACCGGAATGTGTCGAGGACCGGTCGAGTAGACCCATCCTCTTGACCTATTTTGCGCAGATCCGGGCGAAACCCCAACGAGGCACAGCTGCGGCGACATGCCGAAGGGGTCGTTCCGGACACCGGAACGACCCCTCCCACCTGCGAGGACCGGAGACGGTCCGCTACAGCAGGCCGTCCCAGAACTGCTCCAGCAGCACGGCCCACCACGTGTCCGCGTTCTGCAGGGCCGCCGGGTCGATCGCGGCGAGCTGGGCCTGGAAGTCGGTCGTCCAGCGACCGGCCTGGTCCGGGGTCAGCCCGTACCGCAGCCGCCACATCCGGCCCAGCAGGGCCAGCGAGCGGACGAACTCCGGTACACCGCTGTTGACGAACCGGGGCGGCTGGCCGGTTCCCTCGACGTCCACGGCCACCACGTGCGCGGTGCCGTACTGGACGCACAGCTGGCGGCCGTAGTCGTTGCCCAGCACCAGGTACCCGCCGAAGTCCGGGCCCGCGCCGAGGCCGCGCTCGGCGGCCAGCTCGGCGAGCGTCGGAATCGGGCGGCCCTCCTGGGCCTGCGCCCAGAAGAACGGCCCGAAGTCGCGCGGCAGCCCCGCCCACATCAGGGTCTGGGACACCGGCTCGGGCACGCCCTGGCGGGAAACCGCGCGCTGCTCGTAGCGGAACAGGTTCTGCCCGAAGGCGGCACCGACCTCCTGGGCGAGCTGCTGCGGCGGGAGCGGCGGCAGCGCCTGGACCGACCCCGGCGCCGGCGGCGGCACCCGGAACGGGCGGACCCGCTGGGCGCCGGACGCCAGCTGGTGCAGCTCGTCCAGGTGGTCGAGCAGCTCGGCCATCCCGGCCTGCCGGGAGGCGTGGTCCCGGCCGTACGGGGCGGTGTGGGTCAGCCGGACGTTCGGCCAGGACGCGGCGATCATGCGGTTGCAGTAGCCGCCCGGCAGGTCGCAGGACTCCAGCTCGGTGTAGAGCTCCAGCACCTGCTCCGGCGGCACGTTGAGCCGGCGCAGGTCCTGGAGGATCTTCCACTCCGGGTGCGGGGTGCCGGGCTCGCTGCGGTGCAGCAGCTTCTGCTCCGAGCCGTCCGGGCCCCGGTAGCTGAGCGCGGCGAAGTACCCCGGGCGCAGCCGAGCACGCCCGCTCCGGCCGCGTCGACGGCGACCAGCAGCTCGGCCTCCCGGGCCCGTCGTTCGGCGTCGCGCAGCAGGTCGACGTAG
>NZ_JBEZUT010000536.1:0-3814 GCF_040636595.1 Kitasatospora sp. NPDC036755 | reverse complement strand
GTCGCGGCGGCCCGGCGCGACCTGGGCGGGCGCCGCTCGACCCGGCGCAGCCAGCGCCACAGCGCGACCCCGGTGAGCACGGCCGCCGGGTGCCCCACCCCGGTGACCACGTCCTCGTCGGTGGCGATCTGCTGGGCGATCATCAGCCCGACGCCCCCCAGTGCGAGCAGTCTCCCCGGCCGGGGGAGCAGCCCGGCCACCGCGCCCAGGCAGGCGAGCACGCCGTAGCTGACCCCGACGTCCAGGTGGTCCATCGCCTCGGGCGCCATCCGCCCGGTCTCCACCGCGACGATCACCACCCCCTGGGAGAGCAGCGTCGCCGCGACGTGCCCGGCCGCGAACACCGCCGCGGCCCGGGCCGGGCCGACCCTGCGCTCCAGCGGGGCGAGGGTGAGGGCGAATCCCCACAGGTACGGCACCCACACCTCGCCGGCCACCCAGAATCCGCTCAGCACAAGGGCGCGCAAAGGATGCTGGAGCAGGTTGTGGCCGTCCGAACTGGAGGCCTCCCGCAAACGCTGGACGAGTTCCGGATCGGCGAGGTTCGCGAAGGTCGTGGTGGCTCCCACGACGGCGAGGTATCCGAGTGTGAAGGGCGTTCCGCGGGGCGTCGGCACCCGTTCCAGCAGCCATTCCAGGACGCCCGTGCGCAGCCCGAGCCGGAGCATTCCGTACGGCACCCCCGGAGCCCCGCGCCCGTCGGCAAACCGCCCGAGACCCGCCACGCCGCCTCCGCTCCACGCCACAGCCACCGGCTCCCGCCCTGGGCCCAACGTACCGGCGCGCGCCGCGGATCCCGCCCGGCCGGCCGTTGTCGTGGCCACGGTACGTCGAGGTTCTGAGAGGCACCTGGGAGAAGCCCGTGAAGACCGCCCCCGTGATGGACCGCGGGATTCCCGACATTGGTCCAGACCTTCTCCCCACTAACGCGACAGCAGGGCCTCTGACCGGCGACTTGGCGTCAACTCGACTGCATACGTACCGTTACGCAGAGAAAATTCGCCGGGTAAGGTATCGGCCCGTGCCCACTCGTGCAGTGGGTCCGAGGGCGGCCCGACAGCCGGCCCACGGGCCGGAAACGTCCGGTCCACCTGCCGGGAAGCATCCGCTGTCCGTACGCTGCGAAGTGCGCGGGAGAAGTGGGCGGCCGACCATCCGTCCTCGGCTCCCGATCGCGCGACGGGACGGCGGACCCGGCACAGTCCACGACGGAACAAGACTACGAGCGGAGCCCGCCATCCCCACAGGTGGCCGGCCCGCAGCCCTGGGGGCGGTGGCGTGACCGTGACAGAGATTCAGCAGGACAACCACAACACCGGTGGCACTGTGAGCAGCCAGCGCAGAGTCCTGGTGGTGGAGGACGAGCCCACGATCGCCGAGTCGATCGCCGCCCGGCTGGGCGCCGAGGGCTTCAAGGTCGCCGTGGCCCACGACGGCCCCGGCGCGGTCGACGGCTTCCACACCTGGCAGCCGGACCTGGTGGTCCTCGACATCATGCTGCCCGGCTTCGACGGCCTCGAGGTGTGCCGCCGGATCCAGGCCCAGCGCCCGGTGCCGGTGCTGATGCTGACCGCCCGCGACGACGAGACGGACCTGCTGGTCGGCCTCGGCGTGGGCGCGGACGACTACATGACCAAGCCGTTCTCGATGCGCGAGCTCGCCGCCCGCGTCAACGTCCTGCTGCGCCGCGTCGAGCGCGCCCAGCAGGCCGCCCGCACGCCCGCGCTGGGCAGCCTGCGGTTCGGCGAGCTGGAGATCGACCACGTGCAGCGCAGGGTCCGGCTGGCCTCGGGCGACGTCCACCTGACGCCGACCGAGTTCGACCTGCTCGCCTGCCTGGCCGCCCAGCCGCGCGCCGTGCTCACCCGCGAGCAGCTGCTGGCCGAGGTCTGGGACTGGACCGACGCGTCCGGCACCCGCACCGTGGACAGCCACGTCAAGGCGCTGCGCCGGAAGATCGGCGCCAGCTGGATCCGCACCGTCCACGGCGTCGGCTACGCGCTGGAGGCCCCGCTCTCCTGACGTCGTCGCGGGCGACGGGCCACCGGGGGGCCCGCGTCCCGGACGACGCCGCGCCACCGCGCGGGGAGACGACGCGGGGACCACAGGGGACCATGACCTTTCCACAGCAACGCAACGGGGAATCCGACGGCACGCGGCCGCAGAACCTGGCCGCCCGCGCCGCCCGCCGGGTGTGGGCCGACATCCGGCCGCTCGACCCGGTCCGCTCGATCAAGGGCAAGCTCACCCTGCTCGTGATCGTCTCCGTGTTCCTGGCCACCGGGATGGTGGTCGTGGCGATCCGGTCCGAGACCCAGATCCGGATCATCATGGTCTTCTCCATGATCGCCTCGCTGCTCTTCATGCAGTTCCTCGCGCACGGGCTGACCGCCCCCCTGCGCGAGATGACGGCCGCCGCCAGGGCGATGGCCTCCGGCGACTACAGCCGCCGGGTCGAGGCGGCCTCGCGCGACGAGATCGGCGAGCTGGCCGCCGCCTTCAACGCCATGGCCGCCGACCTCCAGGCCGCCGACCGGCACCGGCGGGAGCTGGTCGCCAACGTCTCGCACGAACTGCGCACGCCCATCGCCGCGCTGCGCGCCGTCCTGGAGAACGTGGTGGACGGCGTCGTCCAGCCCAATCCGGCGACCCTGGAGGCGGCGCTGGAGCAGACCGAGCGGCTCGGCCGGCTGGTCACCCACCTGCTCGACCTCTCCAAGATCGACGACGGCGTGGTCGACCTGGACGCCCGCCCCTTCGAGGTGCGCGAGTTCCTGGACGGCGTGCTGCGCGGGGTCACCGTGGACGGCGCGACGGCCGGCGGCGCCTTCTCCCGGCGCGGGGACGTCCGGCTGGCCCTGGAGGTCAGCCCGACCGGCCTGACCGGCGTGGCGGACCCGGAGCGGCTCCACCAGGTGGTCGCCAACCTGGTCGACAACGCCTGCAAGCACTCCCCGCCCGGCGGCACCGTGACGGTGCGGGCGAGGCCGGAGGGCGATCCGGGCGGCCTGCTGCTGGAGGTCGAGGACGAGGGCCCCGGCATCCCGGCGGCCGACCGCACCCGGGTCTTCGAACGGTTCGGCCGCAGCGGCACCGCGACCGCCGCCGGGCCGGGCTCGGACGGCGGCACCGGGCTGGGCCTGGCCATCGCCCGCTGGGCGGTCGACCTGCACGGGGGCCGGATCGCGGTGGCCGAGTCCCCGCGCGGCTGCCGGATCGAGGTCAGGCTGCCCGGACAGCGGCACGGCGAAGGTCGGGACATTTGTCACAGATCCGACACAGGCGCATACGAAGATCATTAAAGGATTCGACCGAGTTTTTGTCCGGTTTGGTCCGGGTATGGGCCCTGTTCGGCACCGATCGGTTCCCCTCAGATGCGGCTTTCTAACGCACTTTTTCAGCCAAAGTGCAGGTCAGCACTGTGATCTGGGCGACGCCTGGGCCCCGGGGACTGCGCGATCACTGGTCAGGGGCGTAGCCTTAATCCCCGCTGTCCAAACATCCCAAAAGGAAGCGGAAGAGGGCGGTTGCCGCCGTGTCGCCACAGTCCCCTGAAACCCCCAACAGCTCGGCAAGTTCCACTGGCTTCGGCCCCAATGAGTGGCTCGTCGACGAGATCTACCAGCAGTACCTCCAGGACCCGAACTCGGTCGACCGAGCCTGGTGGGACTTTTTCGCCGACTACAAGCCCGGTACCGAGGTGACCCCAGTGACCCAGGCGCCGGTGATGGCCACCCGCATGCCCTGGACGAGCGGCTTGCCGTCCTCCCAGCGCCCCGGGTTGGGGTACGGGCAGGGCGGGCGCTTCTTGGCC
>NZ_JBEZUT010000535.1:0-3822 GCF_040636595.1 Kitasatospora sp. NPDC036755 | reverse complement strand
TTCCTCCACAACGCCGCCGACTTCGACCCCGCCTTCTTCGGCATCAGCCCCAACGAAGCCCTCGCCATGGACCCCCAGCAACGCCTCCTCCTGGAGACCTCCTGGGAAGCCCTCGAACGAGCCGGCATCGACCCCACCACCCTCAAGGGCTCGGCGACCGGCGTCTTCGCCGGCGTCATGTCGCACGACTACGGGATGGGCAGCGACCTCGGCTCCACCAGCGGCGGCAGCCTGGTCACCGGCCGGGTCTCCTACACGTTCGGCCTGGAGGGGCCGGCCGTCACCGTCGACACCGCCTGTTCCTCCTCCCTGGTCGCCCTGCACTGGGCCGGCCAGGCCCTCCGACAGGGCGAGTGCTCACTTGCCCTCGCCGGTGGTGTGACGGTGATGTCGAGCGTCGACATGTTCGTCTACTTCAGCGGACAGCGCGGACTGGCCGCCGACGGCCGCAGCAAGTCGTTCTCCGAGGCCGCCGACGGCACCGGCATCTCCGAGGGTGTCGGCATGCTCCTGCTGGAGCGGCTGTCCGACGCCCGCCGCAACGGCCACCCGGTGCTGGCCGTCATCAAGGGCTCGGCCGTGAACCAGGACGGCGCCTCCAACGGCCTCACCGCCCCCAACGGCCCCTCCCAGCAGCGCGTCATCCGCAAGGCCCTCACCGCCGCGGGCCTCACCACCGCCGACGTCGATGTGGTCGAGGCGCACGGCACCGGCACCCGCCTCGGCGACCCGATCGAGGCCCAGGCCCTCATCGCCACCTACGGCCAGAACCGGCCCGCCGACCAGCCCCTCCACCTCGGCTCCATCAAGTCGAACCTCGGCCACACCCAGGCCGCCGCCGGCGTCGCGGGCGTCATCAAGGTCGTCGAGGCCATGCGCCACGGCGTCATGCCGCCCACGCTGCACGCCGAACAGCGCTCCTCCCAGGTCGACTGGGAAGCCGGCGCCGTCGAACTGCTCACCGAGCCGCGCGCATGGCCCCTCGGCGACCGGCCCCGCCGGGCCGGCGTCTCCTCCTTCGGCCTCAGCGGCACCAACGCCCACGTGATCATCGAAGGCGTCGAACGGGCCGAGGAACCCCTCGCGGCCGCCGGCTCGCCCGAGCCGCTGGTCCCCGTGGTCCTCACCGCCCGGACCAGTGCCGCACTGCGCGACCAGGCCGCACGCCTTGGTTCCCGGCTGAGGAACAACGACGGTCTCCGGATCGTCGACCTCGCCCACACCCTCGCCACGGCACGCACGGTGTTCGAGCACCGGGCGGTCGTCGCGGCCGCCGGACGCGAGGAGCTGCTCACCGCGCTCGACCGCATCGTCGACGGCACCGAACCGCTCGCGGGTGCGGCCCGCTCCGGCGGGACCACCGGGTTCCTGTTCACCGGCCAGGGCGCCCAGCGTCTCGGCATGGGGCAGGAGTTGTACGCCACCTACCCCGTGTTCGCGGCCCGCTTCGACGAGGTCTGCACCGAGCTGGACCGGTGGCTCGACCGACCCCTGCGCGAGGTCATCTGGGGCGAGGACAGCGACCTCCTCAACCAGACCGCCTACACCCAGACCGCCCTCTTCGCCGTCGAGGTCGCGCTCTTCGCCCTCCTGCAGTCGTGGGGCGTCCAGCCGCAGTACCTCGCCGGGCACTCCATCGGCGAGCTGGCCGCCGCGCACGTCGCGGGCGTCTGGTCCCTGCCGGACGCGGCCCGACTCGTCTCCGCACGCGGCAAGCTGATGCAGGCCCTTCCGGGCGGCGGTGCGATGATCGCCGTCGAGGCCACCGAGGACGAGATCTCCTCGCACCTGACCGACGGCGTCGACATCGCCGCCCTCAACGGCCCCCGCTCCGTGGTCATTTCAGGCGAAGCCACCGCGGTCGAGGCGCTCGCCGAGCGCTTCGCCACCGACGGACGCCGCACCTCCAAGCTCCGCGTCTCCCACGCCTTCCACTCCGTACTCATGGAGCCCATGCTCGCCGAGTACGCCACCGTGGCAGCCCAGTTGGCCTACAACGAGCCCACCATCCCGCTCGTTTCGACGGTCACCGGCACCCTCGCCACCACCGAACTCACCGACCCGCAGTACTGGGTCAACCAAGTCCGCGCCACCGTCCGCTTCACCGACGCCGTCCACACCCTGACCGACCACGGCGTCACCACCCTGCTCGAGATCGGCCCCGACGCCGTCCTCACCGCCATGGCCCAGCAGACGACCGAACACACCACCGCCATCCCCACCCAACGCCGCGACCGCGACGAGACCCGAACCCTCCTCACCGCCCTCGGCACCCTCCACACCCACGGCACCGCCGTGAACTGGACGAAGGCCTTCACCGGCCTCGACGCCCGCCACACCGACCTGCCCACCTACCCCTTCCAGCACGAACGCTTCTGGGTCAACGCCGTCAGCACCACCACCGACGTCTCCGCCGCCGGCCTCGACGCCACCGACCACCCGCTGCTCGGCGCGGCGGCGCTCCTGCCGGACTCGAGCGTCCTACTGACGGGCCGCCTCTCCGTCGACAGCCACCCCTGGCTGGCCGACCACCGCATCGGGGACACGATCCTCTTCCCGGGCACCGGCTTCGTCGAGCTGGCGTTGCACGCCGGACGGCAGGCCGACTGCGAGGTCCTCTCCGAACTCGCCCTGCAGGCACCGCTCGTGCTCCCCGAGCGCGGTGGCGTGTCCGTCCAGGTCGCGGTCGGTGTCCTCGACGGCAACGGCGACCGCGCGGTGACCGTGCACTCCCGCGGCGACGACTCCGGCGTGTGGACCCTGCACGCCCAGGGCCTGCTGAACGGCCGCGCCACGGCGCGCGCCTCGCACGCCGACCTCACCGCGTGGCCTCCGGCCGAGGCCGAACAGATCGACCTCACGGACGCCTACGCCGCCCTCAACGAGCTCGGCTACGGCTACGGCCCGGTCTTCCAGGGGCTCAAGGCCGCCTGGCAGCGCGGCGACGAGACCTTCGCCGAGATCGTGCTCCCCGAGAGCGAGCAGGAGCTGGGCGGTCTCTTCGGCCTCCACCCGGCGCTGTTCGACGCCGCGATGCACGCCCGTCTCCTCTCCGGTGACGGAGACAACGGCGGACGGGCGGTGCTGCCCTTCCTCTGGAACGACGTGTCCATCCACGCCGTCGGCGCCACCACGCTCCGCGTCCGGATCGCCTCGACCGGCCAGGACAGCATGTCCCTGGCCATGGCCGACGCGGCCGGCGTCCCGGTGCTGACCGTGGCCTCCGTCCTGGGCCGCCCGGTGGCGTCGGGACAGCTGGACGCGGTGAAGGCCGCTCCCCCGCTGCTCGCCGTGGAGTGGGCCCCGATCACCGTCGACACCACCGACACCACCACCCCGTCCGCCATCACCTGGGACGACCTCCCCACCAACGGCGACGAACTGCCCTCCGTGATCGTCCTGCCGTGCGCCCCGCAGAGCGGTGACGTACCGGCCGGCGTGCGGGCCGGTCTCGGCCGGGTCCTGGACGCGCTCCAGGCATGGCTGGCCGACGACCGCTTCACCGACTCCCGCCTGGTCGTCGTCACCTCGGGCGCCGTCGCCCACCCCGAGATCACCGACCTCACCGGCGCCCCCATCTGGGGACTCGTCCGCGCCACCCAGGCCGAGAACCCCGGACGCATCACCCTCGCCGACCTCGACGACCTCACCACCCTCCCCCAGATGATCAGTGCGGTCGTCGCCTGCGGCGAGCCCGAACTCGCCATCCGCAACGGCAACCTGTTCGTCCCCCGCCTCACCCCGACCACCAGCACCACCGAACCCCAGCCGATCACCTTCGAAGCCGACGAGACCGTCCTCATCACCGGCGGCACCGGAGGC
>NZ_JBEZUT010000534.1:0-3826 GCF_040636595.1 Kitasatospora sp. NPDC036755 | reverse complement strand
CTGCACAACCTGCTCCAGGCTGCATGAGCCCGCGGACTGCTGGCCGACCGACCGTGCCTCGACCGCTCAAAGATCAATTACGGGACAGCCCTTAGGGCGTGTCTGACAATTCCCGCCGGGCGTGCGAATTGTCAGACACGCCCTAATGCCTCGGCGGCGCCGGGGCGCCCGCGCCCCGGCCCTCCTTGACGCCGTTCACCATCGCCTGGTGGATGGCCCGCGCGGTGGTCTCGTCGTGCGCCGGCACCGGGCTGCCGGCGACCGTGTACCAGTCCAGCGCGCCGGTGTACTGGACGGTCAGCCTGGCCTCACCGTCCACCCAGGTGGTGTGCACGGTGAGGTCGCCGGAGATCGGACCGACCTCGGCGGTGGTCACTCCTCCGGGGCCGCTGATGATCGATTGAGTGGTCCAGGTCGCCCACGACGTGCGCGGGTCCGCGGGCGGCCGGGCCTGGCGGTTGCCTTGGTCGTGTTCGGTCATGCGCCTATCCTCCCCCGCGGGTGGCTCGCCGCCGGAGCAGCGACACCCGCGGTCGCGGCGACCGCCCGGTTCCACCGGGCGGTCGAGTCGGTACGGCGGACGGTCAGCCGGGCTGGCCGGGCTCGTCCAGCATGGGGGCGCCCTCCGCCCGGGAGGTGTCCTGCGCGTGCAGGTTCTGCATCGAGGGGATGCCCTCCTCGGGGTCCGCGGCGCGGATGTCCTCGTCCTCCTCGGTGCTCACCTTGGACCGGTCGCTCATGTCGGTCATCGCGGGCTCCGTCTCCTCGGCCGGTCCTGGCGCGCCGAGTCGCGGGGCGCGGCAGGACCGGTGGTGTCTCTTCGCCCCTCCAGCCTGCCTCCGCCCCGGGGTTGCGGCCAGCCGAGTGACCGGGGAGAAGCCCGCGGACCGCACCAGGACGCCGTACCGGCGTCACCAGGTGACGGGCAGTGACCGCATGCCGTAGATGAACGAGTCGGTGCGGAACGCCAGCTCGTCGCGCGGGACGGTCAGGCGCAGCCCGGGCAGCCGGCGGAACAGGGTGGCCAGGGCGATCTGGAGTTCGGCGCGGGCCAGCGGCTGGCCCAGGCACTGGTGCACGCCGAAGCCGAAGGCCAGGTGGCGGCGGGCGTCCCGGTCCAGGTCCAGCTCGTCGACCGGCGGCCGGTCGGCGCCGCCGAACATCTCCTCGTCCCGGTTGGCGGTGGAGAGCATCGCGATCACGCCCTCCCCGGCCCGGACGGTGGTGCCGCCCAGGTCCACGTCCTCCAGCGCCACCCGGGGCACCCCGGTGTGGACGATGGTGAGGAGGCGCAGCAGTTCCTCCACGGCGCCGGGCAGGGCGGCCGGGTCGGCGAGCCTGGCGATCTGCTCGGGCCGGTCCAGCAGCAGGGCGGTGGAGAGCGAGATCATGTTGGCGGTCGTCTCGTGCCCGGCGATCAGCAGCAGGAAGCCGGTGGCGGCGACGTCGTGCGGGGTGAGGTCGTCCCGGACGGCGAGTCGGCCGAGGATGTCGTCCTGCGGCTCCGCCCGCTTGCGGGCCGCCAGCTCCTCCAGGTACGCCAGCATCTCGTCCCGGGCGTCCACGCGTTGCTCGAGCGTGAGGGCGTTGCTGAGTAGCGTCCGGCTGATGGTCTGGAAGAACCCGTGGTCCTCGTACGGGACGCCGAGCAGCAGGCAGATCACCAGGGACGGGACGGGCAGCGCGAAGTCGGCGACCAGGTCGGCCTCGGTGCGGCCCTCGGTCATCGCGTCCAGCGCCTCGTCCACGATCCGCTGGATGTCCGGGCGCATCGCCTGGACGCGCTTGACCAGGAAGTCCCCGGTGACCATCCGGCGCAGCCGGCCGTGCTCGGGGTCGTCGAGGTTCAGGAAGCTCGGGTTCTCGGTGATCCGCTCCCGGCTGCCGGCGACCAGCAGCGGGAAGGACGGGTGGCGCACGTCCGCGCTGAACCGGCGGTCGGACAGCACGGTGCGGACCTCGGTGTAGCCGGTGGCCAGCCAGCAGGACTCTCCACCGGGCAGTTCGGCGCGGGTCAGCCGGGCGGTGGCGGCGGCCTCGGTGTACGCGGGCGGCGGGCCGAACGGGCAGCCGGCGGAGTGCCGGGCCGGCAGCGGGAGGGCTGGGACGGTGGGTGTGCTCGTCAAGGCGGGGTCTCCTTGCGTCGCGATGGTTCTCCGGTGGGGGAGGTGGTCGCCGGACGCCCGTCGGCCGTGGTCGCGGCCTCGGTCGCGGGAGCGGTGCGGGTTCGGTGGTGGCTTCGGTTCCGGTTCCCGTCGTGGCCGGGCTGGCCGGGCGGGGCCGGGGCCGGTCAGCCGTCGACCGAGGTGGCCCCGGTCTCCGTCGGCTCGTCCTCGACCACGGTGATGGCGCCGCCCGGGCAGAGCTGGGAGGCGAGTCTGAGGTCCTCGAACTGGTCGGGCCGGAAGGTGGTCTGACGGAGTCTCACCAGACTGTCGTGGTCGTCCTGGTCGAACACCTCGGGAACGTTCGTGACGCACATCCCGGAGCTGCAGCAGCGGTCCCGGTCGATACTCACCCGCATGGTCGGGTACCTCTCGCCAGTGCGCCGCCGGCTGCCCGGCGGCCGCCTCTCGTTGTCATTGCCAACCTAACCGCCGCTGATCCGTCCACGGAGGGTGCGGTCACGGGATCGCCGAGAATGGCCGATTCGGTCCCCGTCGGAGCCGCCGGGAGGCGGGGCAGGTTTGAAGCGGCGCGACCGGGACGGTCGGGTGCGCGCCCCGGCACCCGGCCCCGGCCCATCGCCTCCGGCCCCACCCGGCGCCCGGTCCCGGGCGGTCGCCGGCCCGGCTCACAGCCCCTCGGCGGCGGCGATCTCCCGTACGGTCGCGACGGTATCGGCCTCGGCGGCGGGCTTGTCCGGCCGGTAGCGCACCACCCGGGCGAACCGCAGGGCGAGCCCGGCCGGATAGCGAGGGCTGCGCTGCACCCCGTCGAAGGCGATCTCGACGACCAGTTCCGGTCGGACCCGCACTGTCCGCTCGTCCCGCCCGGTCTCCCGGGCCAGCAGTTCGGTGGTCTGCCAGGCGAGCGTCCCGTCGGTCAGGCCCTTGAAGGTCTTGCCGAGCATCACCCACGGGCCCAGTCCCGGCTCGCCCGCGGCCCGGGCGCCCAGGTGCAGGTTGCTGAGGAAACCGTGCCGGCGCCCGCTGCCCCACTCGGCGGCCAGCACCACCAGGTCCAGGGTGTGCCGCGGCTTCACCTTGATCCAGCCCGCGCCGCGCCGCCCGGCCGCATACGGGACGGCCGGGTCCTTCACCAGGACGCCCTCGTGGCCGAGGGCCAGCGTCTCGCGGAAGAAGGCCAGCGCCTGGTCCGGCTCCCCGGTCTCGACCCGGGCCACCCGCAGGCCGTCCGGCACCGCCTCGGCCAGCGCCGCCCAGCGCTCCCGGCCGGGGCGGTCCACCAGGTCCTCGCCGTCCCGGTGCAGCAGGTCGAAGAAGTAGGCGTCGAGCGGGACTTCGGCGCGCAGCCGGTCCGGGTCCCGCCGGGAGGCGGCGCGTGCGGCGGTCTCCTGGAACGGGCGCGGCCGCCCGTCCGGGCCGAGCGCGACCGCCTCGCCATCCAGCACCGCCGACCCCAGCGGCAGCGCCAGCGCGGCCTCGACCACCTCGGGGACGCGGGCGGTGATGTCGTCCAGGCCGCGGGTGAACACCGCGACCTCCCCGCCCTCCCGGTGCACCTGCAGCCGGATGCCGTCCAGCTTCCACTCCAGCGCGGCCGGACCGGTGCGCTCCAGCGCCGTGGCCACGTCCGGCGCGGAGGCCGCCAGCATCGGCCGCACCGCCCGACCCACCTCCAGGCGGAACGCCGCCAGCGCCGC
>NZ_JBEZUT010000533.1:0-3832 GCF_040636595.1 Kitasatospora sp. NPDC036755 | reverse complement strand
GGGCGCCACAGGTGCCGGCGCCCACCACGCACCGGCCGATCGGTGCCGCTGCGGTGCGCCTGGTGGACACCGACCGGCACGATCCCTGGCGGCCGGATGCCGCCGCCCGCGAGCTGATGGCCACCCTCTGGTACCCGGCGCGGTCCGCACACGGCGAGCAACTGCCGTACCTGTCCCCGGAGATGTCCACCGCGCTGTACGGCACGCCGGAGCTCGGCACGGTCCGGACGGGGGTGCGGGCCCGCACGGTTCCCGCGCCCGGGCGGCACCCCCTGGTGGTGCTCTCGCCCGGCTTCGGCTACGACCGTTCCTCGCTCACCGCCCTCGCCGAGGACCTCGCGGCCCGGGGCTACGTGGTGGCCGCGCTGGACCACACCTACGAGACGGTCGTGCAGTTCCCCGACGGCCGGGTGGAGCCCTGCCTGATCTGCGAGGACGTGAACGCCGAGCGGGCGGCCGAGGTCATCCGCAGCCGGGCGAGGGACATCGGCTTCCTGATCGACCGGTTGACCGCGCCCGGTCCCGGGCTCGTCCCCGGGCTCCGGATCGACCGCGACCGGATCGGCGCGGCCGGCCACTCGATCGGCGGCGCGAGCGCCGTCGAGGCGATGCGCGAGGACGGGCGGATCCGCGCCGCCGCCAACCTGGACGGCGACTTCTTCGTCCCGCTCCCGGCCGGCGGCCTCTCCCGCCCGGTGCTGCTGCTCGGCGCGCAGCGGCACGCGGGGGAGTCCCCGACCGCGAACTGGGACGAGGCCTGGCGGCACCTGAGCGGCTGGAAGCGCTGGCTGGACCTGCCGGACGCCGGCCACCTGTCGTTCTGCGACGTGCACTGGCTGGTGGACGCCTTCGGCATCCGTGACCAGCTGCCGCCCGAGAGCGTCCCGGAGCAGTACGGCACCATCAAGGGCGGCCGCGCGCTCGCCGCCACCCGGGCGTACCTCGGCGCCTTCTTCGACCGGCACCTGCTCGACCGCCCGGGCCGGCTGCTGGACGGGCCCTCGGCGGCCTACCCGGAGGTCCGCTTCGCCAAGTAGGCGGCGGGCTCCGGGGGTTCGGCCGGCCCCGGTCCTTCCGCCCGCCGGTCCTCCGGCTGCCGTGAACCGGTGGCCGGAGGACCGGGGGCCGGGGGCCGGGGCCGGAGCCGCCCTTGAAGGCTGCCCCGCCCCGCCCCGCCGCTACCGGCGGGCGAGCGTGGCCGCGACGGCGGCGCGGGCGGCCTCGTACGGGTCGGCGTCGGTGGTCAGCCAGCCGAGGTGGCCGTCGGGGCGGACCAGGGCGGCCGTGACCCCGGACCAGGCGGTGCGCCGGCCCGGTGCGCCGTGGTCGGCCGGCGGCGCGGTGTGGACGTCCAGGCCGGGCGTCACGTCGTGGGCCAGTGCCGCGAGCGGGGACGGCGCGCCGGGGGCGGTGGCGAGGTCGAGCAGGACGTAGCCGCCCCGGCTCCGCAGGGACAGCAGCGTGCCGCCGCCGTGGACGGCGAGGTCGGGGGCGCGGGTGCCGGTGAGCGGGTGGGCGCCGGCCGGCTCGGCGGGCGGGTAGCCGGCGCCGAGCCCGGAGGCGCGCAGGGCCAGGGCGTCGGAGAACTCCGGTACGCCGGTGATGAGTTCGCCCAGGAGCTCGCGCATGGCGAGGTTCTCCGGGGTGTAGCTGGTCATCAGGCCGGTCTGGGCGCTGGTGCTGCGCAGCAGGTCGGCGCCGACCGGGTGGCGTTCGGTGTGGTAGCTGTCGAGCAGGCCCTCGGGGGCGGTGCCGGCGAGGGCCTGGGCGAGCTTCCAGCCGAGGTTGCCGGCGTCCTGG
Source organism: Kitasatospora sp. NPDC036755 (assembly GCF_040636595.1). Classification (NCBI taxonomy): domain Bacteria; kingdom Bacillati; phylum Actinomycetota; class Actinomycetes; order Kitasatosporales; family Streptomycetaceae; genus Kitasatospora; species Kitasatospora sp. NPDC036755. Next base: position 2,032 of record NZ_JBEZUT010000533.1, on the reverse strand, counting down.
AGGCCGACGTTGAGGCCGGGACCGCCGGCGGGGAAGTGGGTGTGCGCGGCGTCGCCGGCGAGCAGGACGCGGCCGTGCCGGTACTGCTCGGCCTGGCGGGTGGCGTTGCCGAAGACCGAGATCCAGTGCGGGTCGCGCATGCCGAGGTCGGTGCCGGCGATCCGGCGGACCCGGGTGCGCAGTTCCTCGACGGTGGGGACCTCGGGCGGCTCCTGGACGCTGTCGGCGTCGTTGCCGACCACCCGGTGGAGGCCGCCGGGCATGGGGAAGACCATGACGGCGCCGTGCTCGTTGGAGGTGGAGGGGTGGGCGGGCGGTGCGTCGAGGGTGACGTCGGCCATCCAGGCCCACCGGGTGGCGGGGGTGCCGGGGAAGCCGATGCCGGCGGCGGTGCGCACGGTGCTGCGGCTGCCGTCGCAGCCGACCAGGTAGGCCGCGCGCAGCTGCCGGTGTCCGGCCGGGGTGTCGACCTCGACGGTCACCGCGTCGTCGTGCCGGGTCAGTCCGGTCACCCGGTGCTCGCGCAGCAGGCGGACGCCGACGGCCTCGGCGTGGGCGGCGATGAGTTCCTCGGTGCGCACCTGCGGCAGGACGAGGGTGAACGGGTAGGGCGTGTCCAGCCGGGAGAAGTCCATCCGGGTGGTGAGCGCGGCGAAGTGTCCGCTGGGCACCCGGAGGCCTTCGGCGAGGAAGGGCGCCACCAGCCCCCGGGCGGCGAACAGTTCGAGGCTGCTCGGGTGGACGGTGAGGGCGCGGGAGTGCGGGTCGGGCTCGGCCCGGGTCTCCAGCACGGTCACGTCGACGCCGTGGAGCCGCAGTTCGCAGGCGAGCCAGAGCCCGACCGGTCCGCCTCCGGCGATGACGACCTCGTGCGGGGTGTCCCGTGCGGTGCCGGGCGTGGCGGTCGCGGTGGCGGTGCCGTGTGTGGTGGCGGTGGCCTGCGTCGTGGTGCCGGGTGCGGTGCTGTGCGTGCCTTCGGACATGGCGAAGCTCCCCTTCTTGGTCACTGACCAATGACGATGCCTCCAGTAGACTAGGTCAGTGACCAAGAAGCAAACCCCGACCGCCCCCCGGGCCCGGCTCGACCCGGCCGCCGTGGTGCGCGCGGCGCTCGAACTGCTCGACGAGAAGGGCGCCGACGCTGTCTCCCTGCGCGGCACGGCCGAACGCCTCGGCGTGCGGATGAACACCGTGCTGTGGCACGCCAAGACCAAGGCCCGGCTGCTGGAGCTGATGGCCGAGGCGATCGTCGCCGGGGTCGCGCTCACGGACCTGCCCGAGGCCCCGGACGAGCGGGTGCGCGAACTGGCCCGCCGGTACCGCCGCAGCCTGCTCGCCCACCGCGACGGCGCCCTCGTCGTCGCGGGCACCTACGCCGCCGAGCCCGCGACCCTCGCCTTCGCCGAGCAGGTCGTGGCGGCCCTGCTCCGCGCCGGACTCGACGAACGCCGGGCCGCCTGGACGTTCTGGAGCATCCAGTACCTGGTGCTCGGCCTGACGCAGGAGGAGCAGGCGCTCGACGCCTCCGGCGAGGAGCACACCCTCGGCCCGGCCCTGGCCGCCGGGAGCTACCCCGCGCTCGACCGGGTGGTGCCGCACCTGGAGGACACCGCGTTCGACGAGCGCTTCGAGTTCGGCCTCGACCAGCTGCTGCGCCTCCTCGACACGGCCGACGGGTCGTGACGGGCGTGGTGACGGGCAGGTCGTGACGGGCTCGGCGTGACCGGGGGAGGGCAGGAACCTCCGGCGCGGAGGTGGAGAAAGTTCTACTCCGGATACGCCAAGCAGTGTCAATGTGCCGAACCGCCGCCGTTCCTAGCGTGGTCACCAGCTCGCGCGAGGTGCGTGACCCGGTGGTGGGAGTTCGAGTGCAGACTCAAGGGATCGGTCAGGGGACGGCGGCCGTCCGGCTCGTGGCGGTCGAGAAGACGTACGGCGGGGGCGACAGCGAGGTGGCCGTCCGGCACGACGGCGCCGTGCCGCACGCCCGGGTCGTCGACGGCGGCCGGGGCGGCGCCGACGCGGCCGGGGC
>NZ_JBEZUT010000532.1:0-3835 GCF_040636595.1 Kitasatospora sp. NPDC036755 | reverse complement strand
ACCGCGTCTGCGGATCTCGTCCGCCTGAGCCCGTGCCGACACGGCCTCCGCTCTCGCCCTGATCTGGTCCTCCTCGAAAGGAAGCGCGCTCGCCATGTCGTGGTCGAGGTGCGCGAAGCCGTCGAGGACCAGCTCGCCGATCTCCACCTCGATCCGGCCGGGGCGCCGCGGTCCGGCTCCGCCGCTCCCGGCCTCGCCGGGCGCGCTCCCGCTCCCGGCTCCGCTGCGCCCGGCCCCGCCGCTCCCGGCCCCGCCGCGCCCGGTCCCGCCGGTCCCGTTCCCGGGCCGCTCGGTCAGGTCCATCCGCCCACCTCCGAGGGCGTCAGCGAGCGCTCCAGCTTCAGGTACTCGGTGCGCGCGGCGGCCAGCAGGTGCCGCATCTGCATCGGGCGGTCCTCGTCGGCGGCCAGGAAGGCGGCGGAGAGGGCGATGTTGCGGATGGAGCCGCCGGCCACGGTGAGCTGGGCGAGCCGCTCCGGGTCGAGGCCCTCGCTGGGGGTCTGCTTCGGGATGACCCGCCGCCAGATCTCGGCGCGCTCCGGTATGCCGGGGAACGGGAAGTCGACCACGAACCGGATCCGCCGCATGAACGCCGGGTCCAGGGCCTTCTTCATGTTGGTGGTGAGAACGGCCAGGCCCCGGTAGGCCTCCATCCGCATCAGCAGGTAGCTGACCTCCAGGTTGGCGTAGCGGTCGTGGCTGTCCTTGATCTCGCTGCGTTTGCCGAACAGCGCGTCGGCCTCGTCGAACAGCAGCAGCGCGCCGCCGCGTTCGGCCGCGTCGAAGACCCGTCGGAGGTTCTTCTCGGTCTCCCCGATGTACTTGCTGACGACCTGGGAGAGGTCGATGACGAACAGGTCGACGCCGAGCTGCCCGGCCACGACTTCGGCCGCCAGGGTCTTCCCGGTTCCGGAGCCGCCGGCGAACAGCGCGGTGACGCCGAGGCCGCGGCGCAGCACCGACTCGAAGCCCCACTCCTGGTAGACCGTGCCCCGCCGGCGGACGTGGGCGACGATCTCGCGCAGGGTCGCGCGCTGGCGCTCCTCCAGGACCAGGTCCTCCCAGCCGGCGCGCGGTTCGACCCGGCGGCCCAGCTCGTCCAGGGACATCCGGGCCTCCACGAGTCCGGCGTTCCAGGCCAGCGGGCTGACGTCCCGGCCGTCCTCGGCGGCCCGCCGGGCCGCCGCCGCGGCCGAGCGGATCACGTGCCCGGGCAGCGAGAACTGGGCTGCCAGCGCGCGGAGTTCACCTTCGGTGATGCCCGGCGCGCCGTCCAGGGCCGCGGTCCAGATCGCCAGCTGCTCCTCGGGGCCGAGCGGGGGTACGGTCACCCGGGCGCGGTCCGGGGCCCCGGCCGGCGGGGGTTCGTCGCCGGACACGACCAGGGGCACGGCCAGGCTCGCGAGGAAGGACTCGGTGGCGTTCGGGGCGTGCGGGCGTTCCCGGCCCGGCTCTCCGTTCTCGACCAGCAGGGCGGCGGGGACCAGGATCGCCTCCCGCTGCCACAGCCGGGCGAGTCGCTCGCGTTCGGCGGGGTCGGTGGGCAGGTCCTCGCGGTGCGCGGCGTACAGGCCGAGTCCGGAGCGGTGGGCGGCGGCGGCCGCGATCTCCCAGCGGGTCCGGCGGTCGGCGCCGGTGAGTTCGGCGTGCGGTGGGCCGGCCGGAGCGGTCTCGGTCCAGCCCCGGGCGAGTTCGGCGGCGCACCGTTCGTGCGGTTCGGGGAGGTCGCCGGGCGGCCCGACCGGGGTGAGCAGGCCGTGCAGGCGCACGTCCAGGTAGGGCACCCCGACCAGGAAGTGCAGCACCCGTTCGTCGGTCCGCAGCCGGGTGGTGGTGAGCGCGGTCTCGTCGTCGAGTTCGACGAGCCGGAAGCGGCGCAGTGGGCCGACCGGGGTGAGCGCGCTCCAGTGCGGCTGGTCCAGGGCGGCGAGGGCGAGCGAGAAGGTCGGGTAGGCGCGTGCCGGGTCGCCGCCCGCCGCGGCGCACCGGGCGGCGGCGGTGGGGTCGACCTCGGGGGCGGCGGCGAGGACGAGGACGTCACGCTCGAACGGGGTGAGCCCGAAGGAGGCGGTGAGCACGTCCAGGGCGGTGGCGGGCGTCCGGCGTGCGCTCCGGCGGGCGGCGGCTGCGGGTGCGGGCTCGGTACCGCTGGACGGTGTGGCCTCGGTACCGCTGGGCGGTGTGGCCTCGGGACCGGTGGGCGGCGTGGCTCCGGCACCGGGGGAGGGCCCGCCGGTGCGGCCGGCCGCGTGCGCGTCGACCCGTGCGAGCACGGTGGCGACCGCGGCCGACAGCGACTGCCGGTGCGGTTCGTCCACCGGGCCGGCGCGGCCCTGCCTTCGGCGCGTGCTCATCTCTCCCCCGTCCTGCGGTCAGTGCGCCAGGTCCACGACGGGGCCGGTGAAGGTCCCGTCGGCGGACACCGTCAACTCGCTCGGCACGCCGTCCACCTGGACCCGCACCAGGTACGCCGTGGGGCGTACGCCGACGACCGGCACCCGGACCTCGAACGGGCCGGGCCGCGGCCCGGCGGGCGCGCGGAACTGGTGGCTCGCCCCGGGCCGGCCGGCGGGCGGGTGCAGCTCGTCCAGCAGCAGCAGGACCTGCTGGTCGTCCCGGAGCGGCAGGTCCAGCCGGACGTCCAGCCGGGCGGACACCCCGGCCGGTCCGTCGGCGCGGTCCGCGGTGCCGATCGGCGCGACGATCCGCGGCTGCCGGGCGAAGGTCTGCGCGTTGGACTCCACGGCGAGGTGCTCGGCGGCGGGCCGGCCGTCCAGCGCCAGGCCGTGCAGCACCTGTACCCGGTACACCCCGGGCGGCAGGTCCTCCGGGACGGCGACCACCAGGCGGTCGTCCCGGACGCCGCCCGCGGGGACGGGCACCCGCCGCTCGCCCAGCCGGGCCACGACGAGGTCCGCGCGCAGGCCGGAGCCCTCCAGCACCAGCTCCCGGTCCGCGGGCACTGGCCCTTCCCCGGGGGCGTCCGGGGATCCGGCCGGCCGGGAGAGCACCCGGTCGAGGACCGGGCCGCGGGACGGCAGGGCGCGTACGGTGCGGCGCAGTACCGGCTTGCCGGCCACCGGGTCGACCCGGCCCTCCACCAGGACGGCGGTGGCCTGGTAGGTCACCGACAGCGCGTACGGCGTCTGGAGCAGGGTGCTCCACAGCTTGGACAGCTCTTCGAGGTCCATCGGCGTGGGCGTGAAGCGCACCCGCTGCGGCGAGGCGGCGAGGTCGGCCCCCAGCAGGTACGGCTGGGCGGCCGCCTCCTCGATCAACTGCCGTGACAGGACGGGCTGTTCGGCGAGCGCCCGGACCACGCAGCCGAGCAGCCGCTGGCCGACCAGCTGGGACTCCTCGCCGAAGCAGCTGATCAGGTAGTGCAGGTCGAGGGCGGCGGTCGGCCGGTTCAGCACGGTGCCGTCCGCCGCGCGGGTGGGCGCGTCACGGTTGCGCAGCGCCGGGTTGGGCGTGACCTGGTAGAGGAAGACGGTGATGGCCGGGTCGGCCGGCGGCTCGGTCGGCGGCTTGCGGGTGCCGACCTCGACCGCGAACGGGATGTCGGGCGAGAGCGAGCGGCTGATGAGCAGTCGCAGCGCCTCGCTCACGGTCGCGATCGCGAGGTGGTTACTCACCGGCCCGCCCCCGCCCGGTCACGAGGGGTCCCGGTCGAGGTAGCGGTCCAGGCCGAGGGCCGGGGCCGGGCGGGCCACCGCCGTCCCTCGCGGGACGGCCGGGGCGGCCGGGGCGCGTTCGTTCAGTCGACATGCGGACGATCTCGTCCGTGAACGCGCGGACGTTCCTCCTGTCGATCTGCTCACTGATCGTGAGGACG
>NZ_JBEZUT010000531.1:0-3862 GCF_040636595.1 Kitasatospora sp. NPDC036755 | reverse complement strand
GTCGCCCACCGCGGCCACCACGTAGACGCCGGGCCACGGCGTCGGGTGGATCGCCGGCCGGCGTCGACGGGCTGACTACCCCGGCCAGCCCGTGCCGGTGGGCGTAGAGCGCGGCGCGCAGCCGGTCGGGCTGCCCGATCTTGCGCATCGCCTGGGTGAGGTGCTTCTTCACGGTGGCCTCGGCCAGGGCGAGTTCGCGCCCGATCTCGGCGTTGCTCAGCCCCTGCCCGAGCTTGACCAGCACTTCCCGTTCGCGTCCGGTCAGTCCGGCCTGCTGCGGCGGCCGCTCGCCCAGGTGCCGGGCGGGGCCGGTCGTGTGGGTCCGGGCGGGCGGCGGGGCCGGCAGGAACACCGACCCGCCGGCCGCGGCGAGTTGGACGGCCCCGATGATCCGGTCACCGCCCAGGTCGAGCGGGAAGCAGCCGCCCGCTCCGGCGAGCAGCATCCGGCTCGCCTCGGCGGTGGACTCGGCCCGGCGCAGCAGCAGCACCCGGGCGCCGGGCGCCCCGTCCGGTCCGCGCAGCGCCACCACGGCCGCCAGGTCCTCCTCCAGGTTCGCGCCGGAGCCGAGCAGGACGACGTCCGGGGCCGTCCGGCGCACCGCGGCCACGGCGCGCAGCGGATCGCCGGTGGAGCCGACCACCGTCAGCCCGGGCGCGGTGGCCAGCACGCTGCGCAGCCCGGCGCTGGCCACCGAGTGCCGTTCGACCAGGAACACCCGGGCGGGCCCGGTGCGTTCGGGCTCCCCGTCCACGCACATCGGGTGACCGCAGGCGCAGCCCTCGGCCGTCCGGCCCGCGGCGGGCGGGGCCGGTTCGGCGAGCAGCTGGTGCCCGGCGATCAGGTCGAGCGGATTGTCGATCTCGCACTGCGGCGGGGCCGGGGCGGTGCCGGGGGCGTCCCCCGGGGCGGTGGCGCCGCACGCGGCGCGGCGGCCGGGAAGCCGGCGGCCGCGCGGGCCGGCGAAGGTGCTCACTGCTGCCATCGGGCACCTCCGGGAGCGGAGGCAGGACGTCTGCGGTCGGGCATGGCGGTGCGGTCCCCCTAGTCGGCGGCCTGGTTCGGCCCCATGGACGCGTGCTGCTGTGACGGGGATGCGCCGGGACGCTCACGAGGGCGTCGGGGGCGGATCCGGGTGAGGAGGGGGCGCCGACCGCGGCGGAGTTGGGACCGGGGCGGTCAGCGCGTCGCGCGCGGTCGACAGAGCTCGTCGAAAGACCTGCGGTGCCAGGAGCCGCCGATCCCGACCAGGGTGAAGTCGGTCCGCCGAATAGCCATGCGGGGAACCCTAGGTCCGGTCCCTTGTGCAGGTCAAGGACGGGACCGGGCCCCGATGGCCCGGGCAACGGCACTGCGGCACACCGCGGATGCTGTGACCGGGAGTAACAGCATCAGGAACTGACTGGTTGTCCGGGCCGTCCGTCCGCAACGCTCCTCCAAGCGGCCGCCGCCGTCGAACCGGTGCCCCGGCGCACCCACGACCGCCCCCGCCCGCTTCCCCGATCCCCTTGCCGCGAGGCCGAGTCGACGGCCCGGCCCCACCGATCCCCGTCCCGAAGGAGCGACACCGCCATGCCCGCCCCGCCCCACCGGCCCGCCGCCGGCCCGCCCGGCGCCCCACCCCGGAGGGCCGGCGGGTGACCAGGTTCCTGCTGCGCCGGCTGCTGCTGGCCGTCCCCACCCTGCTCGGCGTCACCGCCGTGGTCTTCGCGACCGTCGCGCTCGTCCCCGGCGACCCGGTCACCGCCTTCCTCGGCCCGGGCGCGCCGCCCGAGGCCCGCCGGGAGCTCACCGAGCGGCTCGGCCTGGACCGGCCGCTGCCCGTCCGCTACGCCGAGTGGCTCGGCCACGCGCTCACCGGGGACCTCGGCACGTCCGTCTCGGGCCAGCGGCCGGTCGCCGACCTGCTGCTCCCCGCGCTCGGCCAGACCCTCACGCTGACGGCCGCGGCCTTCCTGCTGGTGCTGGCCGGCGGGGTGGCGCTCGGCGCCGTCGGCGCGCTGCGCCCGCACGGCCCGGGCGGCCGGATCTCGGGCGCGCTGTCCACCCTCGCGGTGTCCGCCCCGCAGTACTCGGTGGCCCTGCTGCTGATCGCCGTGTTCGCGGTCGGGCTGCGCTGGCTCCCGGCGGGCGGCACCCACGACGTGTTCGGCTCGGGCGGCCCGGCCGACCTCGCCCGGCACCTGGTGCTGCCGGCCGTCGCCGCCGCGCTGGTGCCGCTCGGGCTCACCGCGCGGGTGTTCCGGGCCGCACTGGGCACCGTCCTGGCCGGGGAGCTGGCCGACTCGCTGCGCGCCCGCGGCCTGCGCCCGGCCGCCGTGCTGGGGCACTGCGTGCACAACGCCTCGCCCGCGCTGCTGACCATCGGCGGCCTGCAACTCGCCTACCTGCTGGAGGGGGTGGTCTTCGTGGAGACCCTGTTCGCCTGGCCCGGCGTCGGCCGGCTGCTGTACGACGCCCTGACCGCCCGTGACCTCCCCCTGGTGCAGGGCGGGGTGCTGGTGGTGGCGGTCGCCTTCGTCGGCGTCAACATCCTGGTGGACGCGGCGCACGCGGCGATCGACCCGCGGGTGAGGGCCTGACATGGCCGCACGCCCTCGCTCCCGACGGGACCTCGGCCTGCTCGTCCCCGCCGTCCTCGTCGCGCTCCTGCTGCTGCTCGCCCTCGCCGCCCCGCTCGTCGCCCCGTACGACCCGGCCGCCGGACGGCTCGCGGACCGGCTGCTCGACCCGGGCAGCCCCGGCCACCCGCTGGGCACCGACGGGCAGGGCCGCGACCTGCTGAGCCGGCTGATCTGGGCCGGGCGCGCCTCGCTCACCGGCGGGCTCGTGCCGGTCACCGTGGCCGCCGTCGCCGGCACGCTGCTCGGCATCACCGCCGGGCTCGGCGGCCGGTTCACCGAGCAGGCCCTGCTGCGCGCCCTGGACGTCCTCTACGCCTTCCCCGGGGTGCTGCTGGCGATCGCCGTCGCCTCGCTGCTCACCCCCGGCCTGGGCGCGACCGTGCTCGCGCTGTCCGTCGTCCTCACCCCCGCGGTGGCCCGGGTCGCGTTCACCGAGACCCGGCGGATCCGCGGCTCCGAGTACCTGGAGGCCGCCCGGGTCAGCGGCGCCGGCTGGGGCGCGCTGGCGCTGCGCCAGGTCGCGCCCGTGGTGGCGCCGGTGGTGCTGGTGTACGCCTCCTCGCTGGTCGGGCTGGCCGTCGTGTACGCCGCCGGGCTGTCCTTCCTCGGGCTCGGGGTCGCCCCGCCCGCCGCCGAGTGGGGGGCGATGCTGGACGAGCTGCGGCCCGCGCTGCTCACCCACCCCTGGGTGGCGGTGCTGCCGGCCCTGGTCATCCTCGCCGTCTCGGTGCTGTTCAACACCCTCGGGGAGGCGCTGCGCACCCGCGTCGGCGACTCCGCCGCCCACCTGCCGCGCGCCGTCCCGGCCGCGCCCCGACGACCCGCGAAGCAGGTGGACCGGTGAACGCGCTGCTGGAGGTCGACGACCTGGGCGTGGAGTACCCGGGAGGCGTCCGGGCCGTCGACGGGGTCGGCCTGACCCTGCGGGCCGGCGGCGCCCTGGTGCTGCTCGGCGAGTCCGGCAGCGGCAAGACCACCGTCGCCCGGACGGTGCTCGGCCTGCCCGGCCGCGGCGCCGCCGTCACCGGGGCCGTCCGGCTCGCCGGGACGGACCTGCGGGCCCTGGACGAGCGCGCGCTCTCCGACGTCCGCGGCCGGCGCATCGGCTACGTGCCGCAGGACCCGGGCGGCTCGCTGGATCCGCTGCGCCGGATCGGCTCCCAGCTCGCCGACGAACCTGGACCACCTGCTGATCGGCCCGGCCGGGGCCGTCATGGTCGACACAAAGAACTGGCAGA
>NZ_JBEZUT010000530.1:0-3867 GCF_040636595.1 Kitasatospora sp. NPDC036755 | reverse complement strand
CCGGCCGCCCCCCGGCCGCCCCCCGGCCGCCCGCCGAACGGCCGAGGCCCGACCGCCCCCGCGCGCACGGTAGTCTCGACAGGTGCCGAAACTGTCCGACGTCATCACCGCGCTCGAAGAGGTCTACCCCCCGCAGTGGGCGGAGTCCTGGGACGCCGTCGGCCTGGTCTGCGGAGACCCTCAGGCCGAGGTCAACCGCGTGCTCTTCGCCGTCGACCCCGTCCAGGCGGTCGTCGACGAGGCCGTGGAGTGGGGCGCCGACCTCGTGGTCACCCACCACCCCCTCTACCTGCGCGGCACCACGAGCGTCGCCGCCACCACCTTCAAGGGCCGGGTGGTGCACACGCTGATCACCAACGGCATCGCCCTGCACGTCGCCCACACCAACGCCGACCACGCCGACCCCGGCGTCTCGGACGCGCTGGCCGAGGCGGTGGGCCTTCGGGTGACCGGCCCGCTGGTGGCGGACCCGACCGACCCGCTCGGCCGCCGCGGCACCGGCCGGATCGGCCTGCTGGAGCCCCCGCTGCCCCTCTCCGCCTTCGCCGCGCGGGTGGCGGCGGGCCTGCCCGCCACGGCCGCCGGCGTCCGCGTCTCCGGCGACCCGAACCGGCTGATCAGCCGGGTCGCGGTGTGCGGCGGCTCGGGCGACAGTTTCTTCGCGGACGTCCGGTCGGCCGGCGTGGACGCCTACCTGACCGCCGACCTCCGTCACCACCCCGCCTCCGAGGCGGCCGAGGCGGCGCCCGTCGCGCTGCTCGACGCCGCCCACTGGGCCACCGAGTGGCCCTGGCTCACCCTGGCCGAGCGGGCCCTGCTGGCCGCCGCCGACAAGCGCGGCTGGACCGTGGAGACCAAGGTCTCCCACCGGGTCACCGACCCGTGGACCGCACACGCCCCCATGTCCTTCACCGCCTGACCCGATTCACAGGAGCTCTCCGCTTGAACGCCGCGCCCGCCGACCAGATCCGCCTGCTCGACCTCCAGGCCATCGACTCGAAGCTCGACCAGCTGGCCCACCGGCGCCGGAGCCTGCCCGAGCACGCCGAGATCGACAAGGCCACCGCCGACCACACCGCGCTCAAGGACCTCGTCGTCGCCGCCGAGGCCCAGAAGGGCGACACCGCCCGCGAGCTGACCAAGGCCGAGCAGGACGTCGAGCAGGTCCGCTCCCGTGCCGCCCGCAACCAGCAGCGCCTGGACTCCGGCGCGATCACCTCGCCGAAGGACCTGGAGAACCTCCAGCACGAGATCGGCTCGCTCGCCAAGCGCCAGGGCGACCTGGAGGAGGTCGTGCTGGAGATCATGGAGCGCCAGGAGAGCGCCACCACCCGGGTCGAGGAGCTGTCCGCCCGCCTGGAGCACTCCACCGTCGTGCTCAAGGAGGCCGAGGGCCGCCGCGACGCCTCCTTCGCCGAGATCGACGCGGAGGCCGACAAGGTCAAGCGCGACCGCGAGACCGTCGCCGCCGTCATCCCGGCCGACCTGCTGAAGGTCTACAGCAAGCTGCGCGAGACCCAGGGCGGCGTCGGCGCGGCCCGCCTCTACCAGCGCCGCTGCGAGGGCTGCCGCACCGAGTTCTCGATCACCGAGCTGAACGCCATCAAGGCCGAGCCGGCCGACAAGGTGGTCCGCTGCGAGAACTGCTCGCGGATCCTGGTCCGCACCGCCGACTCGGGCGTCTGAGCAGGTGGCGGCGCGCTTCATCGTCGAGGCTGACGGCGGGTCCCGGGGCAACCCGGGACCGGCCGGCTACGGCGCGGTGGTCCGCGACGGGGACACCGGGCAGATCGTCGCCGAGGCCGCCGAGTTCATCGGCCACGCCACCAACAACGTGGCCGAGTACCGGGGCCTGATCGCCGGGCTCAAGGCGGCCCGCGAGCTGGACCCGGACGCCACGGTGGACGTCCGGATGGACTCCAAGCTGGTCGTCGAGCAGATGTCCGGGCGCTGGAAGATCAAGCACCCCGACATGCAGCCGCTCGCCGCCGAGGCCCGCACCGTCCTCCCGCGCGCCAGGGTCACGTACACCTGGATCCCGCGCGAGCGGAACAAGGACGCGGACCGGCTGGCCAACGAGGCGATGGACGCGGGCAAGGCCGGGCGCCAGTGGGAGCCCCGCAAGCCGGCCGCCGTCGCCGCCGGCGCGCCCGCCGTCGAGGAGCCGCCGCTGGAGACCGCCGCCCCCAGGGCCGGTTGGGCCGCCCCGGCCGACCTCGGCACCCCCACCACCTTCGTCCTGCTGCGCCACGGCGAGACCCCGCTCACCCCGGAGAAGCGGTTCTCCGGCAGCGGCGGCAGTGACCCGGAGCTCTCCGACAAGGGCCGCTGGCAGGCCGAGCGGGCCGCCGAGGCGCTGGCCGCGCGCGGCAGCGTCCAGGCGGTCGTCGCCTCTCCGATGCGCCGCACCCGGCAGACCGCCGAGACCGTCGCCGCCAGGCTCGGCCTGGAGGTCCGGTACGAGGACGGGCTGCGCGAGGTCGACTTCGGAGACTGGGAGGGCCTGACCTTCGCCGAGGTGCGGGAGCGGTACCCGGATGACCTGACGGCCTGGCTCGGCTCGGCCAAGGCCAGGCCGACCGGCTCCGGCGAGAGCTTCACCACGCTCACCCACCGGGCCGGTGTCGCCCGGGACAGGATCATCGCCAGGTACGCGGGGAAGACCGTGCTGGTGGTCTCGCACGTCAGCCCGATCAAGACCCTGGTCCGGCTGGCGCTCGGCGCCCCGCCGGACTCGATGTACCGGATGGAGCTGTCCGCCGCCTCGATTTGCGCCGTCCAGTACTACGCGGACGGCAACGCCTCGGTGCGGCTGCTCAACGACACCTCGCACCTGCGCTGACCCGCCCGCCCCGGCGGGTCAGTGCACCTCGGTGACGACCACGTCCAGCTGCCACGGCTTGCGGGCCGTGCCCTCCGCCGCCAGTTCCACCCGGTGGCCCAGCTCCCGCAGTGCGTCCATCAGCTCGGCGGGGGTCTTCGGCTCGGCGCCGGCGAGCAGCAGGTCCCGGACGATCCGGCCCTTGGTCGCCTTGTTGAAGTGGCTGACCACCGTGCGCCTGCCGTCGCGCTCCTGGAGCACCCGGACGGTCGCGGTCCGGGAGGCCACCTCGCCGGCGGGCTTCCAGGCGGCGGCGTACGCGGAGCTGCGCAGGTCCAGCACCAGCCCGTCCGCGACCTCGGGGAGCACGGGGGCCATCGCGCTCCGCCAGTACGCTCCGAGCGCCCCCAGCCCGGGAAGCTTGACGCCCATCGAGCAGCGGTAGGACGGGATCTGGTCGGAGATCCGCACGGCGCCCCAGAGACCAGAGAAGACGAGCAGCGAACGCGCGGCCCGGTCGTACGCGGCGGCGTCCAGGGTGGCCAGGCCCAGGTTGTCGAACAGCACCCCGGTGTACACCTCGCCCGCCGGGCGGGCACCGGCCGTCGGCAGCCCGGCGTTCTTGGCGATCTCGCCGCGCAGGCCCGGGGAGAGGCCGAGCACCCCGGCCGCGGTGTCCTCGTCGCCCCGGCACAGGCCCACCAGCGCGTCCAGCACCGCGCCGCGCGCCGCCGTCAGCCCGGGCAGCGACAGCCGCTCCAGCGCCACCGGCCCGCCGTCCCCGGAAACGGCCTTGCCCTCCGAGGGCGGCAACAGCACCAGCACAGCGGACTCCTCAACGATCTGCGGCGGACGAACCCCGCAACCCTACTGCGGCCGCCCCGGCCCCCAGTGCCACGCAGAGCGGCGAGTAGTACCGCACGTTCAGCCGCCGGAACCGCTCCGAGCGCTCGCCGGCCCGCCCGAACACCACCGGCCCGGCCACCCCGCGCGCCAGCAGCACCCCCGCCACCGTCCGCACCCCGGCCCGGCGCAGCCGCCGCGGG
>NZ_JBEZUT010000529.1:0-3869 GCF_040636595.1 Kitasatospora sp. NPDC036755 | reverse complement strand
CCCTCAAACGGGCCCAGCACCGCAACTGGCCACCACCACAACCCGTAGCACCCACCATCACCCCGCGTAGCACCACTTAAAGTCACCGGCATTGGTCCTAGACTCGGCCCCACCTGGTCCCGGGCCCACCCGGACCCGGCCGTGCCAGTGGCTCCGGCCGTCGAGGACGAGAGAGACGAGCCCCCATCGTGTTGTCGAAGCCGACCCCGTCGAGCCCGTCGGGCCCGGCGACCCCGTCGACCCCGTCGACCCCGTCGGGCCCGGGCCCGGCGGGCGCTCCGCCGGTGATCCGCAGCGACGTCCCCGGCTCCTTCGCCCACGGGGTGTTCCACGAGCGCCACCCGAGGCTCGTCCGGCAGGTGCTCGACGCGCTGCCGTACGGCCCCGGCGAGCGGGCGGCGGTCGAGCGGCTGCTGGCGGAGAGCACCGCCGGGGTGCTGGAGCCACTGGGGCCGGACGCCCCGGACGGCGAGCGGTGGCTGGCCTGGGGCGAGGGCCTGTGGGGCCGGCCGTGGGGCGAGGCGCCGTTCCTGTGGGCGGAGAGCTACTTCTACCGCCGGCTGCTGGAGGCCACCGGGTACTTCCGGCCCGGCGCGTGGCAGGGCGTCGATCCCTTCGCGCCCTTCAAGGGCGCCGAGCTGGGCGGAGCGGCGGTGGACGAGGAGCTGGCCGCGCTGGACGGGCTCGACGGCCTGCCGGAGCCCCGGCGGGCGCGGGCGCTGGTGTCCTCCGCGCTGTGGGGCAACCGGGCGGACCTCAGCTTCCGGATCACCGCGGGGGCGGAGGGGGCGGCCGCCCCGGACCTGGCCGCCGACGACGGCGCCCTGCTGCGGGCCGCGCTGGAGCGGGCCGGGGGCGAGGGCGGCCCGGTGTGCGTCGTGGCGGACAACGCGGGCCGGGAGCTGCTGCCGGACCTGGTGCTGATCGACCATCTGCTGACCCACGGCCTGGCGGCGCGGGTCGTGCTGTACGTGAAGCCGCAGCCGTACTTCGTGTCGGACGCGACGATGGCCGATGTCCTCGCCGCGGTCGGGCGGCTGCGCGGCGCGCCCTTCCCGGCCGCCGCGGCGGTCGGGGGCCGGTTGTGGCGGGCGCTGGGCGGGGGCGCGCTCGAGGTCCGTACGCACCCGTTCTTCTGCGCGCCGCTGCCGTTCCACGACCTGCCGGCCGACCTGCGCGCCGAGTTCGCCGGTGCGGCGCTCACGATCGTCAAGGGGGACCTCAACTACCGCCGTCTGGTGGGCGACCGGCTCTGGCCGCCGACCACCCCGTTCGCCGGGGCGGCGGGGCACTTCCCCTCGGCCGTGGCGGCGCTGCGGACGCTGAAGTCGGACGTGGTCGTCGGCCTGGACGCGGCGGCCCTGGCCCGGCTCGACGGCACCGGGACGCCGTGGCGCACCGACGGGCGGCACGCCGTCGTGCAGGTCGCCCCGCGCGGGGAGGGCCGGCGGTAGACCACATCGTTACTGCTTGACAGGGTGCGTAATACTGTAACGCGCTGGTACTGGTCCGCAGCTCGGAGCACCACATGCACCCCTTCCTCGACCATCCCGGGCCGCTCGCCTTCGCCCACCGGGGAGGTGACCTCGGGCGCCCCGAGAACTCCCTCGCCGCCTTCGAGGCCGCCGTCGCGCTCGGGTACCGCTACCTGGAGACGGACGTCCACGCGACCGCCGACGGCGTCCTGGTGGCCTTCCACGACTCCCGCCTCGACCGGGTCACCGACCGCGCGGGGGCGGTGGCGGAGCTGCCCTGGGAGGCCGTCAGGCGGGCCCGGATCGGCGGGACGGAGCCGGTGCCGCTGCTGGAGGACCTGCTCGGCGCCTTCCCCGGGGCCCGCTTCAACATCGACGTCAAGGCGGCACCGGCCGTCGGCCCGCTGGTCGAGGCGATCCGCCGGACCGACGCCTGGGACCGGGTCTGCGTCGGCGGCTTCTCCGACTCCCGGCTGGCCGCCGTCCGCGCCGCCGCCGGTCCGCGGCTGGCCACCTCGCTCGGCCCGCGCGAGGTGGCGCGGCTCCGGCTGCGCTCGCTGGCCGAATCGTTCCTGCGGCCCTCCGCACCCGGGGCACCGTTCGCCGGGCTGTGCGCACAGGTGCCGGAGCGACACCGGGGCGTACGGGTCGTCGACCGGGCCTTCGTCCGCACCGCCCACCGGCTCGGCCTCCAGGTGCACGTCTGGACTGTGGACGATCCCACACGGATCAGGGCTCTCCTCGACCTGGGTGTGGATGGCATCATGGCCGATCGCATCGACGTCCTGCGGGACGTCCTCGGCGAGCGCGGCTGCTGGACGGACGGCAGCACGGGCTCCAGCACGGTGATGGGAACCCCATGAGCACCACGAACCCGGCGACGCACCAGCCGGACGACCCACCGACCGACCCCTCCGCCACCCCGGCCCCGTCCACCCCGGCCCCCGCCGACGACGGGCGGTCCCTGCGCCGGATGCAGTTCGGCTGGTACATCAACGACTGGGCCAACGCGGCGTTCTCGGCCACCGTCCTGACGGTCTTCCTCGGCCCGTACCTGACCACCGTCGCCAAGGAGGCCGCCGACGCGGCCGGCAACGTGCACCCGCTCGGCCTGACGATCCGCGCAGGATCGTTCTTCCCGTACACGGTGTCCTTCTCCGTGCTGCTGTCGGTCGCCGTGATGCTGCTGAGCGGCACCGTCGCCGACCGCACCGGACGGCACAAGGAGCTGATGTGCGGTTTCGCGTACATCGGCTCGCTCGCCACGATGGGGATGTTCTTCCTCGGCGGCGACCGCTACCTCCTCGGCGGCGCGCTGCTGGTGGTCGCCAACATCTCGTACGCCGTCTCGGTCGCGCTCTCCTACGCCTACCTGCCCGGCCTGGCCTCCCCCGACGAGCGCGACAAGGTCTCCTCCAAGGGCTGGGCCTACGGCTACGCGGGCGGCGGGCTGCTGCTGATCGCCAACCTGGCGCTGTTCCAGGGCCACGACGCGTTCGGCCTGGACTCCGGCACCGCCGTGCGGATCTGCCTCGCCTCGGCCGGCCTGTGGTGGGCGCTGTTCACCATCGTCCCGATGCTGCGGCTGCCCTCCCGGGCGGGCATCGCCCCGGCCGCGGAGGCCTCCGCCGCCGAGGGCGGCAAGCCCGACGGCAAGCCCGTCGGCGGCAGCCTGCGCGAACTCGCCCGCACCCTGCGCGGCATGCGCAAGCACCCGCTGACCCTGCTCTACCTCGCCGCCTTCCTCTGCTACAACGACGGCATCCAGACCGTCGTCTCCCAGGCCTCGCTCTACGGCAGCGAGGAACTCGGCATGGAGCAGACCTCGCTGGTCACCGCCGTGCTGCTGGTCCAGGTCGTGGCGATCGGCGGCGCCCTGCTGCTCGGCCGGATCGCCCACCGGTACGGCGCCAAGCGGACCATCCTCGGCTCCCTGGTCGGCTGGGTCGTCACCCTCGCCCTCGGCTACTTCATGCCGGCCCACCAGCCCGTCTGGTTCTACGTCCTGGCCTGCATGATCGGCCTGGTGCTCGGCGGCAGCCAGGCGCTCTCCCGCTCCCTCTTCTCCCACCTCATACCGCCGGGCCGGGAGGCCGAGTACTTCAGCTTCTACAAGATCAGCGACCGCGGCACCAGCTGGATGGGCCCGCTCGTCTTCGGCCTCGCCTACCAGCTCACCGGCAGCTACCGCTCGGCGATCATCTCGCTGCTGGTGTTCTTCGTGATCGGCTTCGTCGTCCTGCTGAAGGTCCCGGTCCGCCGTGCCATCGAGGCCGTCGGCAACCCGGTCCCCGAACGCCTCTGACGGCCCGCCCGGACCACGGGCGGGCCGGAACGCCGGGGGGGCCCGCCCCCCCCCCCCCGGGGGGGCGGCGGGGGCCGCCGCCGCCCCCC
>NZ_JBEZUT010000528.1:0-3902 GCF_040636595.1 Kitasatospora sp. NPDC036755 | reverse complement strand
GGCACACCACCGACGGCGTCCTGGAGTATGTCGATCGAGTCGACCGACAGGTGAAGTTCCGCGGTTTCCGGGTGGAGCTCGGGGAGATCGAAGCCGCCGTCGCCGCGCACCCTCAGGTCGCCCGAGCCGTGGTTGTGACGCGGCCCGACGGACTGGTGGAGCCAGAGCTGGTCGCCTACTGCATCCCGGCTGAGGACGATGAATGCGGCGCCCGGTTCGACGTTGAGCAAGTCCGCGACCATGCCGCCCGGCTGTTGCCGGACTTCATGCTGCCCTCCTGGTTCGTGCCACTGGCTCACCTCCCGCTGACCGCCAACGGCAAGCTCGATCTCAGCGCGCTACCTGATCCGCGGAAGGCCGATGCGGGCGCAGCGGAACCCTCGGACGGCGGTGATCCACACGGGGAGATCGAGGAGCTGATCGCCCAGGTGTGGGCGGAGGTGCTCGGCCGGGAGCGGATCGGCGCAGACGACGACTTTTTCGCCCTTGGCGGGCACTCCCTGATGGCGTTGCGGGTGGTCGCCAGGATCAAGCGCGTCCTCGGGCTGTCCGTCCCCACCAGGCAGGTATACCGGCACCCGCGCCTGCGCGACCTGGCGCAGCACGTCGAGTTCGTGCGCCGGGACGCGGGTGCCGAAGGGTGACGATCCGCCAGACCTGCGGCGGCAACCGCGAGAAGGGCCATGGGGGCCCGAACGGAGGACAAGCGTGATGAAGGACACCGTGGTAGTGCGCCCTCGACGGGTCGCGGATCCAACGACCCGCCTGATCTGCCTGGGATTCTGCGGCGGCGGCGCGGGCTCGTACGGCCCGTGGGCGGACAGTCTCCCGGCCGGTGTGGAACTCGCCGCCATCTGCTACCCGGGCCGCGAGGGCCGCTTCACCGAGCCGTTCGCGGACGACTGGGACACGCTGGTCGAAGACGCACTCTCGGCGGTCCACTCAGCCACTGACACGCGCTATGTCCTGTTCGGCCACAGCATGGGCGGCTGGATGGCCTTCGACGTAGCGTCCCGGATCGAGGAACTCGGCGGCCCTCTGCCCGACGCGCTGGTGGTGTCCGCCGCGAACGCCCCCAGCCGCGGGCTCACCCCACAGGACATGTTCCCGGCCCGGCACGAGAGCGACGACCAACTCACCGACTGGATGCGCACCTTCGGTCTACTGCCAGCACACGTCCTGGACGACCCCGACCTGGGTGAGATAGCGGTGGAACTGATGCGCGCGGACATCCGGGTCCGCGACACCTTCCGCTACCGTGAGGGTGCGGCGGTAAGCGTCCCTGTGCAGATCCTCACCGGCGACGCAGACCCGGTGATCGACCCACACGCCACCGCCCAGTGGCGCACGCTCTCCAAGGGCGTCTTCCGCCACGACCTGCTGCCCGGCGGACACTTCTACACCCCGGACGTGTGGCGCACCCTGCCCACCCGGATAGCCGCACTCGACGACCGCTCACGCGTGACGCCCTCGCCAGCCTAGCCATCACGGCTCCGCTGGGCGGATTCCGGCGCCTGCGGCACCATCTGGGATACTTCCGTCCGTGATCGATTGGACGCGTGAAGTACCACGGTGGGTCCTCCTCATCGTGGCGCTATATGTCACAGTGCTGCTGTTCGTCGGCGCAGCCTCACACGTGGCTGATCTCGTGAACAGTGGCCTGAACCCGTACCCATGGGCACCATCCTGGCTGAACCTCTACTGGTCGTCACTGGCGTTCCTCGACCCGCTGGCCGCGGTGCTGCTGATCGCTGGTCGGCGGGGCGGCGTCCACCTCACGTGCCTCATCATGGCCACCGACCTCGCCGCCAATGCCTATGCCGCCTACGGCGTCCAACACACCGACATCCTCGCTGTGTCCGGCCTCCAACGGATCACCGCCTTCACTTTGTTCGTCTTCCTGACCGCACCCTTCGTCCGCCGACACCTCTCGCCCGCCATCGGCCGGCGTTGACCGGTCCTCCCCAGACTTTCCCTGGTCCGAATGTGATCGATCCCTCGTCCGGCACCGATGTGCTTGATTCAACCGCGTCACACCCCGCCGCGAACACGAACGCAGGGGCTTCGCCGAGGTCGCTGACTCCGTCGCCAAGCCGAACCTGCCCCACAGTGGCTCGCTGGTCGTCGCATACAGTCGCCTGCTCGAATCCGCCCACCGCGTCGGGCGCACCCTCCACGACCTCGACAACCCCGAACTCACCAAGCTCATCCTCGCCGAAGCCGTTACCGAGATCGCCGGCCGAGCCCAGCAGGCCGTCCTTCTCAGCCGCGATGTCGCCGCCACCCCGTCCAAATCACCGCCGACCGCCTCCTCGAACTGGATCCGTTCGAGCCAGCTGGCTCTTCTCCGCAGCCGCCTCCCCGCCTCCCCGCCTCCCCGCCTCCCCGCCTCCGGATACGACCCCATCCAGGTCGTCCTAAGGGCTGTCCCGCAATGAGCCGGGCATAGCTCCGGAAACGGCGGGACGTGGTCCATCACCTGCAGCAACCTCCCTGCGGCTACGGCCTCCTCTGTCCGTGCCGAGGACGCCAAACCTTCGATGACTGACCGGCCTGCGTAGACGCCTGTCCTCACGTCTGCTTCCCAGCCGGGTTGCTGCCTGTAGCTCGCGTCGCGCTTGCCCCCACTGACCGCCGCAGCCGCGGAGTGCCACTGGTCGGCCTGGCAGATGCTTCCCAGCAGGTCCAACAACTCGGCCTTGCAAGCCACGTGCGGGGCCCCAGCCAGCTCTACAAGGAACGGGACCACGGCGGCGGTCGCCTCGCTGACGACGAACCCCAGTGCACAGACGGCATCGCCCAGTTCTTCGATGGCGGTGCGGGCCGTGTCCGCATCCCCGTATGCGATCCGGGAGAGCAGAGAGGGAATGCCGCCAGCTGGAGCCCCCATCGCGTCGCGAAGGTCCGCCCAGCGGACCCCAGCGACGCTCCTCAACAGACTTCCCACGCCCTACTCCTCATCAGATCCTCGCATCTGCCCCGCCGACGCCTCAATCATGCTCCAGCTACTGCCGGTGCCCCGGCCGGAGGTGCTGCGAGGAGCCGACTTGGTGCCATGATCTTGCCGTGGCTGGAGTGATCACGGCGTCGGACCCGTCCTGGATAGCCCCGTTCACCGGACTGGGCCCGCGCGAGTTCAAGAAACTGATCACGATGCTCCGCCGCGAGGGTGCCGACACGTCACGCCCCGGCCGACCGTGGAGCCTCCCGCTGGAGGACCGGGTCCTGCTGGTCGCGGCCTACTGGCGAACGAACCTGACGCTGCGGCAGCTCGCGCCGCTGTTCGGCGTGTCCAAGTCGGCGGCTGGCAGGATCATCGAGCACACCGGCCCACTCCTGGCGCTCAAGCCCCGGCGCCGGTTCCGCAAGGGCACCGTGCTGATCGTCGACGGCACCCTGGTCCCCACCCGCGACCACACCATCGCCGAGCAGTCCAAGAACTATAGGTACTCCACCAATCACCAGGTGGTCATCGACGCCCATTCTCGGCTGGTCGTGGCGGTCGGCCGGCCTCTGCCGGGCAACCGGAACGACTGCAAGGCATGGGAGGGGTCCGGCGCCAAAGCGGCCGTCGGCCGGACCACCACGATCGCCGACGGCGGCTACCCGGGCACTGGCCTGGTCATCCCGCACCGACGCCCCAAGGGCGGTGAGCTCAGCGACTGGCAAGCGGAGCACAACCGCGAGCACAAACAAGTCCGCGCCCGCGTCGAGCATGTCTTCGCCCGGATGAAGACCTGGAAGATCCTGCGCGACTGCCGTCTCAAGGGCGACGGCGTCCACCACGCCATGCTCGGAGTTGCCCGCCTGCACAACCTGCTCCAGGCTGCATGAGCCCGCGGACTGCTGGCCGACCGACCGTGCCTCGACCGCTCAAAGATCAATTACGGGACAGCCCTTAG
>NZ_JBEZUT010000527.1:0-3935 GCF_040636595.1 Kitasatospora sp. NPDC036755 | reverse complement strand
TTTTTTTTTTATTTTTGTTGTTATTCCGATGTCGCGCTATCGCGCCCGGCCCGGGCCGGGGGGGCGGTGGGGGCCCCGCCCTGCCAGCGGGCCCGCCCCCCGTCGCGCTTGGCTTCGCGCGCACCGCCACATAGTGTCAGTGGCTGTTGGCCGCCCGGCCCCGGCCGGGCGGCGCGACCCGGGCGGAGCCAGGACCCGGGCAGAACAGACAGGCGAATCGGCGAGGCTATGACGCAAGCGGCGCTCACGCACCCACCGGCGGCCCCGGCCCCCGCCGCCCCGGTCCCGGCCCCGCGCGGGGGCCTGCTCCGCTGGGCGGCCGACCGCTCCGGCTGGCTCGGGCCGATCGCCGTCGCGCTCTTCGCCGGCCTCCTGCGGTTCTGGAACCTCGGCCACCCCGACGCCTTCGTCTTCGACGAGACGTACTACCCGAAGGACGCCTGGTCACTGCTCCAGCAGGGGTACGAGGGCACCTGGCCGGACCACGCCAACGCCGACATCCTGTCCGTCCCGCAGTCGATCCCGCTGGGTTCCGCGCCCGAGTTCATCGCGCACCCGCCGCTCGGCAAATGGGTGATGGCGATCGGCGAGCAGCTGTTCGGACTGAACCCCTTCGGCTGGCGGTTCATGACCGCCCTGCTCGGCACCCTCGCCGTGCTGATGCTGGCCCGGATCGGGCGCCGCCTCTTCGGCTCCACCCTGATCGGCTGCACCGCCGCGCTGCTGATGTCGGTGGACGGCCTCCAGCTGGTGATGAGCCGGGTCGGCCTGCTCGACGGCATCCAGATGTTCTTCGTGCTCGCCTCCTTCGGCAGCCTGCTGATCGACCGCGACCACGTCCGCGCCCGGCTCGCCCGCGCGGCGGACGCGGGCGAGGACGCCGACGCCGTCCGGCTCGGGTGGCGCCCCTGGCGGATCGCCGCCGGGGTGCTCATCGGCGCCGCCTGCGCGGTCAAGTGGAACGGCGCCCCGATCCTCGCGGCCTTCGGCGTCCTGACCGTCCTGTGGGACCAGGCCGGCCGTCGCGGGGCCGGCGCCCGCCGCCCCTGGCGCTCCATGCTGCGCCTGGACGCCGTCCCGGCCTTCCTCGCCATGGTCGGCTCCGCCGTGGTGGTGTACGTCGGCTCCTGGAGCGGCTGGCTGGCCACCGGCGGCAACGGCCGGGGCGGCTACGACCGGCACTGGGCCGACGGGCGCGCGGGGCTCTCCCCGGACAGCGTCCTCGGCATCCCGCTGCCGCAGGTCCCGATGGGCTGGGTGCCCGCGCCGCTGCGCAGCCTGTGGCACTACCACGCGCAGATGTACGACTTCAATACCGGCCTGAGCACCCCGCACACCTACCAGTCCAACCCCTTCGCCTGGCTGGTCGACGGCCGCCCGGTCTCGATGTACTGGGAACAGGTCCCGTACGGGCAGCACGGCTGCACCTCCTCGGGCGGCTGCGCGGCGCAGATCCTCGGCCTCGGCACGCCGTTCCTGTGGTGGACGGCCTGCTTCGCGCTGGTCTACCTGCTGTGGCGCTGGTTCTTCCGGCGGGACTGGCGCTCGGGCGCGGTCCTGTGCGCGGTGGCCGGGATCTACCTGCCCTGGTTCCAGTACCAGGAGCGGACGATCTTCTCCTTCTACATGGTCGTGCTGGTGCCGTTCCTCTGCCTGGCCGTCGCCCAGATGCTCGGGGCGATGCTCGGCCCGCCCGGGTGCGGCCCGGAGCGCCGCCGGATCGGTGCGATCGGGGCCGGGGTGATCGTGCTCGCGATCGTCGGCTGCTTCGCCTTCTTCTACCCGCTGTACACGGCGGAGGTGATCCCGATGTCGTCCTGGCAGGACCGGATGTGGTTCACCAGCTGGATCTGATGGCTCCTGCGGGCCCGACGGCCGCCGCGGCCCTGGCGGCGTCCGGCGGTCAGCTGCTGCCGGTCACCCCGGTACTCGGGGTGGTCACCGCCGTGCTGCTGCTGGTCGCCGTCGCGGTGGCCGGGTGGGGCCTGCTCGGCCACGGCCACGCGGTGCTGCGGGCCGGGCTGCGCGCGGTGGTGCAGCTGGCCGCGGTCGCCGCGGTGATCACCTGGGTGGTCGGTTCGCTCTGGTGGTCGGCGCTGTTCGTGGTGCTGATGTTCTCGGTCGCGGTGCGCACCGCCGGGCGGCGGATGACCCGGGGCCCGGACTGGGTGTGGGCGGCCGCCCCGATCGGCGCCGGGGTGCTGCCGGTGCTCGCCCTGCTGCTGGGCGTCGGGCTGCTGCCGGCCCAGGGCCTGTCCGTCATCCCGGTCGCGGGCATCCTGATCGGCGGCGCGCTCAGCGCGACCTCGCTGGCCGGGCGGCGCGCGCTGGACGAACTGCGGCTGCGGCGCGGCGAGGTGGAGGCCGCACTGGCGCTCGGCTTCGAGGAGCGCGAGGCCCGGCTGGAGATCTGCCGGACGGCGGCGGCGACCTCGCTCGTCCCGGCGCTGGACCAGACTCGGACGGTCGGCCTGGTCACCCTGCCGGGGGCGTTCGTCGGGATGCTGCTGGGCGGGGCCTCGCCGGTCCAGGCGGGCGCGGTGCAGCTGTTCGTGCTGGTCGGGTTGCTGGCGGTGGAGTCGGTGGCGATCGTGGTGGTGCTGGAACTGGTCGGGCGCGGGCTGGTCGTGGCCGAGCCGGTGGGGGCCGTCCGGTAGCCGGCCCTCCGTCGGGTGGTCGTCCGGTCGGCCGGCGGTCCGGCCGCTCGTCCGCGGCGGGGCGGGGCGGTGGACGGCGTCGGGTACGCTTGGGGCCGTTGAAGGGGAGTAGCCCTCCACCGGACCGTCGACATACTGGCCCCCAGGGGCCCGGCGCCCGGGGCACCGCCCGAGGGGCGTTGCCGGCGAGACCTTCGGCCGCAGTGCTGTGACCATGACCAGTGCTGTCGGGCCGAAGCGTCCCCTGGCGGGTCCGCGGAGGCCGGGCAGCCCGACCGAGGACTCCTGATGAGTATCACCGTTGCCGCGTTGACCTTCGGCATCATCTTCCTGGCAGAACTGCCGGACAAGACCGCGCTGGCCAGCCTGGTGCTCGGCACCAAGTACCGCGCGAGCTACGTCTTCGCGGGCATCGCCGCCGCCTTCGCCCTGCAGGTGGGGCTCGCGCTCGTCGCCGGACAGCTGCTCTCGCTGCTGCCGCACCGCTGGGTGGAGGGCGTCACCGGCCTGCTGTTCCTGGTCGGCGCGGCGATGCTGCTGTTCCACGGCGGCGAGGACGAGGACGAGCACGGGGCCAAGGAGCCGTCCTCGAACAGCTTCTGGAAGGTGGCCGGGGCGAGCTTCGTGGTCGTCGCGATCGCCGAGTTCGGCGACCTGACCCAGATCATGACCGCCAACCTGGCCGCCAAGTACGCCGACCCGCTGGCCGTCGGCCTCGGCTCCTGGCTGGCGCTGTGCGCGGTCGGCGGGATCGCCATCGTCGGCGGGCAGAAGCTGCTCAAGCACGTGCCGATGAAGCTGATCATCCGGGTGGCGGCGGCGATCATGGTGGTGCTGGCGGGCATCAGCATCTTCGGGGCGATCACCGGCTGACCGTCGGGCGGCGGGCGGGGCGGCGGCCGGAGCCCGGCGGTCAGCAGGCGCTGTGCTTCTCCAGGGCGGCACGGGTGTTGGGCCCGAAGACGCCCCGCTTGTCGCCCTTGACGTCCCAGATCCACTGGACGTAGCCGACGGTGTTCACCGTGGTGTCGTCGTACAGCCCGGTCACCGGAACGCTCGCCCAGCAGACGACGACCGAGAGCTTCTGCTGCAGGGCCGTGACATCGGGGCCGCTCATCCCGTACTGCAGGACGCGCGGGGCCGAGGTGGCGGTGGGCGACGGGGCCGGGGCGGAGGACGTCGGCGCGGTCGCGGTCGGCGTGGGGGCCGGGGCGGGCCCGGGGCGGCCGGGGCCCGCGGGGGGGGGGGAGTTTCAGCCAGATCGCGACAAAAGTAAAG
>NZ_JBEZUT010000526.1:0-3936 GCF_040636595.1 Kitasatospora sp. NPDC036755 | reverse complement strand
CCAGGCCCCAGGCCCGGTCGACGCGCCCGTCCCGTACGCACCGCATGGGCAGCCGGTCGGGTCCGCGCAGGGGACGGACCCGGCCGGAGGTGCGGCACCGAGGACGTGGTCGACCCGCAGACCGGCCAGGTGGTCGCCCGCGGCCGCGGCGGCGGCGCCGCCACCGAGGTGGCGGCCAACGTGGTCGAGGTCAGCGGCAAGCCCGAGGACTGGATGCTGTCCTCGCTCACCGCACTGGAACTGCTCGCCGTGGTGCTCGTCCCGCCGCTCCTCGGCCGCCGGCTGCTGCGCCGCCGCAACGGTTCGGGCGGCACCTCGTGACGGCCCCGGTGCTGGAGAAGCCGGTGGCGCCGGGCGCCCCGGCCGCCGAGGCCCCCGCCCCGCCGGCCCCGGCCCCCGCCCCGGCCCGGCCCGCCGTCTCCCCCGGGCGGCGGCGGTTCCTCCAGGGCGCCTGGGCGGTCAGCCTGGCGGCCGCGCTGGTGCTCGGCTTCGTCGGGTACCTGTTCACGCTCTCGCACATCCAGCAGAAGCACTACCAGTCCACCGGGTACAAGACCTTCCGCGACCAGCTGGCCCGGGCGGTCGCCCCGACCGGCGCGGCCGCGGACGGCGCCCCGGTGGCGCTGCTGGACATCCCGGCGATCGGCCTGCACCAGGCCGTGGTGGTCGAGGGCACCACCGGCCGGGACCTGATGCGCGGCCCCGGCCACCGCCGGGACACCGCGCTGCCCGGCCAGCGCGGGGTGGCCGTGGTCTTCGGCCGCGGCGCCACCTTCGGCGCGCCGTTCGCCGGGCTGTCCAAGCTGCGGGTCGGCGACAAGATCGAAGCCACCACCGGCCAGGGCAAGTTCACCTACACCGTCAACGCGTACGGCGACGGCGACCACCCGGTCGTCGACCAGGCCCGCAACCGCCTGGTGCTGGTCACCGGCGACTCCGACTGGATCCCCGGCTCCACCGTGCTGGTCGGCGCCCGACTGGACGGCGACCCGGAGCAGAACCCCGGCGGCCGGCCCGCGACCGTCCCGTACGACAAGGCGCTGGCCGCGGACAAGGGCGCGCTGGCCACGCTCCAGCTGTGGTCGCTCGGCCTGCTCGGCGCGGTGGCCGGCGCCGTGGTGCTGGCCCGGTACTGGCGGCGCTCGGCCGCGTACCTGAGCCTCGCGCCGGTCGTCGGCGCGCTGCTCTGGGCGGTCTACGAGAACGCCGCCGCCCTGCTGCCCAACCTCTACTGACGCGCGCCCGGAGGGCCGTTCCGATGACCGACGCACCACTGACCGACACCCAGGCGCCCGACCCGGTCGCCGACACCATCACCCTCCCCCCGGTCGCCGCCGCCCCGTACGCCGACCAGCAGTACGCGGACGGCCTGCCCGGCGAACCGCTCGCCGGGCTGGAGACGCGGGACGTCTCCGCCTGGTTCGGCAGCCGCAAGGTGCTGGAGCGGGTCTCGCTGGCGATGCCGGCCGGCGAGGTCACCGCGCTGATCGGACCGTCCGGCTGCGGCAAGTCCACCTACCTGCGGATCCTCAACCGGATGCACGAGATGGTGCGCGGCGCCGCCCTCGCCGGCGAGGTGCTGCTGGACGGGGACGACGTCTACCGCCCCGGCCGCCGGCCCGCCGAGGTGCGGCGCCGGATCGGCATGGTGTTCCAGCGGCCCAACCCGTTCCCGGCGATGTCCATCCAGGACAACGTCTCCAGCGGGCTCAAGCTGGCCGGGATCAAGGTGTCCAAGGACGAGCGCCAGCACCTGGTGGAGACCAGCCTGCGCCGGGCCGGGCTCTGGGACGAGGTGTCCACCCGGCTGCACACCCCGGGCGGGGCGCTCTCCGGGGGTCAGCAGCAACGCCTGTGCATCGCACGGTCGTTGGCCGTCTCGCCGGACATCCTGCTGATGGACGAGCCGTGCTCCGCGCTCGACCCGACCTCCACCCGGAGGGTCGAGGAGACCATCGCCGAGCTGCGCGGGCGGCTCACCATCGTGATCGTCACCCACAACATGCAGCAGGCCCAGCGCGTCTCGCAGACCTGCGCGTTCTTCCTCGCCACCCACGACACCCCGGGGCGGATCGTCGAGGCCGGGCCGACCGAGCACATCTTCGGCAACCCGGCCGACCAGCGGACCTCGGACTACGTCAACGGCCGCTTCGGCTGAGCCCGTTCGGCCGCCCGGCTGGGGCGGCGGCCACGGACTACACGCCGAGGAGCCGCTCCAGCACCGCCGCCACACCGTCCTGCTCGTTGCTCACGGTGTGCAGCGGCACCGCCGCCAGCACCTGCGGGTGCGCGTTGGCGACGGCGTACGCGGTGCCGGCCCAGGCCAGCATCTCCAGGTCGTTCGGCATGTCGCCGAAGGCCACCACCTCGCTCCGGTCGATCCCGCGCCCGGCGCACCAGCGGGCCAGCGTGCTGGCCTTGGTGACGCCGGGCGCACTGATCTCCAGCAGCGGGATCGACGCGGAGCGGGTGATCTCGGCCAGGTGCCCGGCCGCGGCCCTGGCCTCGGAGAGGAACTTGTCCGGGTCGAGGTCCGGGTGCTTGGCCAGCAGCTTGAACAGGCCCCGGACCGGACCACCGGCCCCCAGCAGCTCCTCCGCCCGGCCGACCTCGTGCTCCAGCTCGTCGCCCCACATCGGCACCGCGTACCCGGCCTCGCGGGCCCAGCCGCCCGGGTACTCGAAGGCGAACGCGGTGCCCGGCAGCGCGGTCCGCAGCGCCTCGACCACCGCCAGGGTCGTCTCTACCGGCAGCGGGAAGGTCTCCAGCAGCTCGCCCCGCCGCACGTCCACCACCGCGCCGCCGTTCGAGCAGATCGCCACCCCGTGACCGCCGATGTGCGGGCTCACCTGCCGCATCCAGCGGGGCGGGCGCCCGGTCACGAACACCACCTGCACCCCGGCCGCCTCGGCCGCCGCCAGCGCCGCGGCGGTGCGGTCGGTGACGGTGCCACCGGAGCAGAGCAGGGTGCCGTCCAGATCGGTGGCGACGAGGCGGGGTGCGGTACGGGGTTCGGTCACCGGTCCATCTTCGCCCATCGGCGCGGAAGGGTCACCGGGCCCGGTCCCGCGGCCACCGGGCCAGGCCTGCGGCCACCGGGCCCGGCCTGCGGCCCACCGGCCGCCCTCACCGTGATCAAGCCCTTCATGCGCCGTTTCCGGCCGATCCGCCCGTACCCGGGGTGCCCGGCCGGTCACGGCGGGCAGGAACCGCGCACGGCCACCCCGTCGGCAGGAAGAGCCATGCCCACACGCCAGCTCCGTGACCAGCCGCCCCCGACCGCCCGCCCCGACGCCCGCGAGCCGCAGGCGTCCGACGCCTCGCGCGACCCGGTCCTGCTCGGCGACGTCCTCTTCCACACCCTCGCCGAGCTCGCCCGCCGCACCTGCGCCCCGTCCCTCCCCACCCAGCGCACCCGCCCGCACCCGTAACCCCCGGGCGCGGCCGTCCCGTTGCCGGCCCGGCCCGCGGCGCCTCGCCCCGCCCCGCCCCGGCCCGGCCCGCGGCGCCGGGCCGGGGCACGCGGCTGAGCACCGTGTTCACCAGGCCTCCACCGCGGGCACGCCCTACCGCCTCACCGCTGTGGCATGGCTGTGACAGGCGGGGCATGGAGCTGTGGATCTCCGCGGGATACAACTGGTGCGGAAGGCCGAAGAACACGAGCGACATGCATTCGGCAGGGAGACCTGCCCATGGGGGAGACACACATGCGCACCGCAGCACGCCTGATCGCCACCGCCGCCGTTGCCCTGACCGCGGGCCTCGCCCTGACCGCCTGCGACGGGCCCAACACCGACTCGTCCCCGGCGGCGGCCTCCACGCCCTCGACGGCGGGCTCCGCGCAGGCCCCGGCCCCGGCCGCGTCCGGAGCGCCGGCCACTCAGGCGTTGATCGGCACCTCGATCGGCACCTGCACCGAGTTGCCCGAAGCGACGC
>NZ_JBEZUT010000525.1:0-3960 GCF_040636595.1 Kitasatospora sp. NPDC036755 | reverse complement strand
GGCGCTCGGCCGGGGCGGCCGCCCGCAGCGCGGCGGCGTCCAGGGCCACCGACCGCTCCTCGGGGGCGCCCTGGGGCCGGCCGCTGTGGGCGAGCGCGGTGAGGCCGCCCTCCCGGTAGGAGGCGGCGCACACGTGGCGCTGCACCTTGCCGCTGGAGGTGCGCGGCAGCGTGGCGGCGCGGATCAGCACCACCGCGGCCGGCCGCACGCCGTGCGCCTCGGCGACCGCGTCGCGCACCGCGCGGGCCAGCGCCGGCAGGTCGCCGTCCTGGTGGTCGCGGGCGACCTCCTGGACGATCACCAGCTCGGCGGCGCCGGCCAGTTCGACCTGGACGGCGGCGCCGCAGTTGGCGCGCAGCGCGGGGTGGACGGCGGAGACGGTCTGCTCGATGTCCTGCGGGTAGTGGTTGCGGCCGCGGACGATGACCAGGTCCTTGAGCCGCCCGGTGACGAACAGTTCGCCCTCGCGCAGCAGGCCCAGGTCGCCGGTGCGCAGGAAGGCGGTGTCCGCGGAGGCGGCGGTGGTCTCGGGGTCCGCGGTGGTCTCGGGGGTCGCGGTGGTCTCGGGGTCCGCGGTGGTCTCGGAGTTCGTGGTGTCCTCGGCGAGGCGGGCGCCGAAGGTCGCCGCGCTGTGCTCCGGCCGGTTCCAGTAGCCCTGGGCCACGCTCGGGCCGGAGAGCCAGATCTCGCCGATCGCGCCGGCGGGCACCGGCCGGCGGGTGACCGGGTCGACGATCTCCAGCCGCTGGGACGCGTCCGGGCGCCCGCTGCTGACCAGCTCGGTGCTGCCCTCGACGCGCTGCTCTCCGCTCTGCCCGCCGTCCTGGTCGACGCCTCCGAGCAGGGAGTTCGGGGCCAGGTAGCGGGCCGGGGCGGTGCCGTGCGGCTTGCAGGAGACGATCAGCGTGGCCTCGGCCAGCCCGTAGCACGGGGTGAAGGCCTCGGCCCGGAAGCCCGCCGGGGCGTACGCGTCGGCGAACCGCCGGAAGGTCTCGGCGCGCACCGGCTCGGCACCGTTGAACGCCACCTCCCAGCTGCTCAGGTCGAGCCCGGCCAGCACCTCGGGGGTGGCCAGGTCGGCGCACAGGTCGTAGGCGAAGTTGGGGCCGCCGCTGACCGTCGCCCGGGTGCGGCTGATCTCGCGCAGCCAGCGCAGCGGGTCCTGGGCGAAGGCGGTCGGCGCCATCAGCGAGCAGGAGCCGGCGTAGTACAGCGGCTGGAGCATGCCGCCGATCAGGCCCATGTCGTGGAAGAGCGGCAGCCAGGACATGCCGCGGGTGCTGCCGGTGGTGCGGAAGGCGCGCTGGATCAGCGCCGAGTTGTGCAGCAGGTTGCCGTGCGTCAGCACCACGCCGCGCGGGGCCGAGGTGGAGCCGGAGGTGTACTGGAGGAACGCCACCGTGTCGGCGCCGACCTCCGGGTGCGCCCAGCCCTCCGCCTCCTCCTCGGGCACCCGGTCGCTCGCCACCAGCCGCAGCACGTCCATCACCGCGCCGTCCGGGTCGCCGGGCAGCAGCCGGTCCCGGACGGCGGCGGTGGTCAGGGCGACCGTCGCCCCGCAGTCCGCGACGATGTCGACCAGCCGTTCCAGCGAGCGCGGCCGGCGGTTGGGCGGGTACACCGGTACGGCGACGGCCCGGGCGTACAGGCAGCCGACGAAGGAGACCACGTAGTCCAGCCCCGGCGGCTGGAGCAGCAGCACCGGACGGTCGGTCAGGCCGAGCCGCTGCAGCCGGGCGGCGACGGCCCGGGCCCGCCGGTCGAGCTGTCCGTAGCTCAGGCGCTCGGGCGGGGCGTCCTCCTTCCCGGAGAACTCGAAGGCCGTGCGCTCCGGATCCGCCGCCGCGGTGGCGGCGATCGCCGAGATCCAGTCCTGGTGCTCAAGTCGCGGGTCCACGCGTTCTTTCCTCGCCGTTCGCTGTCCGATGCCCTGTGTCTGCCGTGGTGGCCGGCCGTCGTGCCCGGCCGTCCCGCGCTCTCAGCCGGCGGCCGGAACCGCGTCGGCCGCGTCGGCGCCGCCGGCCTGCTGCGCCATCGCCAGGCGCAGGCTCAGCGGCCGCATGTCGGTCCACACCTCGTCGATGTGGGCCAGGCACCGGGCCTTCTCGCCCTGGGGGCCCTCGGCGCGCCAGCCGGCCGGCAGCTCCCGGTCGGCCGGCCAGATCGAGTACTGCTCCTCGTGGTTGACGACGACCTGGTAGACGGTGGTGTCCTCGTTGCTCATGACTGCGCTCCGATCGGAGGGATGGGTTCTGGTGACGGGGGCTCCGGCCGCCGTCCGTGGCGGTTCGCACGGGCCGACCGGTCTGCATCGATGCTGTCGTTCCGCTCCTGCCGCGCCCTGGGTGCGGCCTGAGCGGGGTCCTGGCGGGCCCTGGCCCCTTCCTGGGCGGAGCCGGACGCGGCACCGGCGTTCCACCGGCACGGCACCGGCACGGCACCGGCCGCGGGCCGGTGCGGTTCTGACGGCTCACTGAACGCCGGCTGAAGCCCCGACGGCCGGGCGGGGGAGGACCGGGCCGGGTGGGGCCGCGGAGGGCCGGGTGGGTTCAGCGGGCGCGGTGGGCCGGGCCGAGGGAGGGGAAGAGCCGGGCCTCGGCGGCCTCGCGGAGGTAGGAGGCGCCGGCGGTGCCGCCGGTGCCGCGCACCATTCCGATGATCTTCATGGTGATGCCCCAGTGGGTGCGCTTCATCGCCCCCCACGCGTCGTCCAACTCGGCCATGACGGGCAGCAGTCCGTCCCTCGGCAGGCCGCTGTCCAGCAGCGCGACGTGCAGCGCCGGGCAGGACCGCTCGACGGCCCGGTACGCCCTGGACTGCACCGCGCTCCGGCCGTCCGTGTTGGCCCGGATCACCGCGAAGGCGTCCTTGGGCATGGTGGTCAGGACCCGGAACACCCCGGAGGTCCCGGCCACCTGGCGGACCGCCCCCGCCAGGCGCGCCCGGGCCGCGTCGGCCCGGCCGGCGGCCAGCTCCGCGGTCGCCTCCGCCACCGCCCGGACGACCGCGGCGAACACCGCCTCGAATATCTGGATGGTCCGGATGAACATCTGCTCGTCGTGGCTGCGGGTGGTCGGCGTCAGGGTCAGTTCCACGGCCCGCAGCACCCGGGCGGGCACCGCCTCCCGGGCCTCGGCGACCGCCTCGGCGCAGGCTCGGGCGAGGTCCTCGGGGTCCTCAGGGGCGTCGGGGATATCGGGGGTGTCGGGGGTGTCGACGGCCCGCTCCGGGGTGGCGGCGGCGTCGGACCGGGACGGGCGCCCGGTCAGGAGCCCGGTCCTGGTGACGAGGGCGCGCAGGGCGGCCCGGGTGCGGGGCAGGCCGGCCGGGGCCCCGGCGAGGGTCGCCGCCTCGGTCGCCACCACGTCGGCGAGCAGGGCGGCGATCACCTCGTCCGGGCTCGCTCCGCCCGCGGTCAGCGAGGCGAAGACCGGGCTGCCCAGGTAGCTGTCGTAGTCGCCGTGCCGGCCGTCCACCACCTGGGGGAGCCAGTCCGCGAGCAGCCGTGCCGCCGGGTCCGCGGCGTGCGGTCCGGCGGTGCTCCGGGTCTCGGCGGTGTTCCGGGCGCCGATGGTGTTCTGCGCGTCGTCGGCGGCGTGCGGTTCGGCGGTGTCGCGCGTGTCGACGGCGCGAAGGGCCGTCAGCAGTTCCTCGCCGACCGCGTTCTTGCCGACCGCCCGGTAGTGCCCGAGCACCGCCTCGTACGGGAACCGCTCGGCCGGCCCGCCCCCGGCCCGCCACCGCGCCAGCTCGTCCAGCGCGCGCCGTGGGTCCCGGTCGTCCGGGTCCGGGCGGGCGGAGGCCAGGCTGGGGCCGCCGACGCCGGGTGCGCGGGAGGTGTCGACGGCGGGTGCGGGCCCGGCGGTCGGGGCCTGCGAGAGGGTGGTGGTCACGGGGACTCCGTTCGGTCGTGCGGACGGGCCGGGTACGGCCCGGCGGGGCGGTGCCACGGGCGGCTGC
>NZ_JBEZUT010000524.1:0-3964 GCF_040636595.1 Kitasatospora sp. NPDC036755 | reverse complement strand
AGCCGTTCCACCCGCGGGCGGGGCGACGGTGGCGGCGATCCCCGCCGGGGCGGCCGCCGCGGTCCCCGCCGCGGCCGCCTCCACGTGCGACTGAACCATCGTCCCCGGCAACACCGTTGAGTCGATCGGAGCCGCGCGCGTCCGCGGGCGGCGGGAAAGGAGAATCAGGTGGGCACACCGGCGAATCTGACGAAGCAGGACGCGGCGATCCGCAACGCCCTCGACAGCATGCGGGCGCACATCGACGACATGATCAACTCAGGTCGTACGGTCGAGCGGATCAAGGAGGAGATCGCCGCCGGCTACTTCTCCGGTGCCAGTTCCGCCTTCCAGGGCAAGCTCGACGACTGGCAGACGCGCTACCACCAGGTGATCGGCGCGTTCGAGAAGTTCGTGGAGTCCACCCAGGGCGCCGACACGATCATCAACAGGGCCGAGGACGAGGCGCTGTCGATCGCCAACCGGCAGGAGCAGGACCGGATCGAGCAGGCGCTCTACCGCTGACGCGGTAGCGGTACACGACGAAGAAGGGAGCGGACATGCCGCTGCAGCACCACATGGACGACTACTCGGGGACGATCCACCTCCACCACGAGACCGTCGCCCAGGCCGTCGCCGACCTGCGCAAGTCGGGCAAGGACATGAGCGACGGCCTCACCGAGCTGATCGGCAAGCTGACCGCGCTGACCGCGGACGGTGCCTTCCAGGGCGCGGCCGCCGGGGCGTTCGAAGAGCTCAAGGTCCAGGTGAACAACAACCAGACGGCGATGAACCAGGACATCGACTTCGCTGCGAACACCCTCGCGACGATGCACGAGATCATGAGCGACTCGGACCTGAGCGCCAAGAAGCAGTTCGGCTGACGGGGAAGGGGGTCCGCGCATGAGCGGGGACACCATCGAGATCACGACCGCCTTCCTGCAAGGCCGTCTCAAGGGCCTGCAGGACCTCGAGACGAGGGTGAACATCGCGAAGAACGGCTGGATCGGGAAGGTGCCGCCCGCGCTGAAGGCGGGCCAGGACGTGTTCCCGCCCGCCAAGGCGCTGAAGCTGGCCTACCTCGACTACGCGAAGAGCGTGGTGGAGGGTATGGAAACCGTCCGCCTGACGGTCCACGACATCGCCCAGGACCTGCTGAAAGCCGGGCGCACGTTGCACCAGGGGAACGAGGAGGCCCTGTCGGAGGCCCAGATGCTGGAGGTCCTCCACGACGTGCTCAGCGGCGTCGCCCCGAAGACCACGCTGCCCTGACACCAGGAGCTCGCGGCGTCGGCGCCGGAGGGTCGCGGCCCTCCGGCGCCGACGCCACGTCGTCGTCCGAGAACCGCTCCATCCCGCCCGGAGGAAGACCATGCCCGAGAACAAGACGAGCTACACCTGGGAACAGATGCTGAAGGTGTTCGCCGCGACGGACCAGAGCGACGGCCTCCCCCAGCGGGGCGAGGTGACCGGAACC
Organism: Kitasatospora sp. NPDC036755; assembly: GCF_040636595.1. Lineage (NCBI taxonomy): Bacteria > Bacillati > Actinomycetota > Actinomycetes > Kitasatosporales > Streptomycetaceae > Kitasatospora > Kitasatospora sp. NPDC036755. The sequence continues at coordinate 2,508 of NZ_JBEZUT010000524.1, read as the reverse complement.
GAGTGGATCCAGGCCCGCTACCTGTTCACGGACAGCAAGGCCAACAACGACAAGCGCAAGGTCCAGAACGGCATCTCCAAGGGCGACGCCGGATACGACATGTGGGCCGAGTGGGTGTACCAGGTCGTGGGCGGCGGAACCTACAGCACGATCCTGGGCGTGACCTGCAACTGGCCGTTCTGGAACGGCAAGGAGGGCAGCGACACGCAGAGCCCCTGGGGCAGGTTCAACTCCAGCCCGGGGAAGATCCTCGGCCCGTCCATCTGGGGCAGCTGCTCCGGCAACGAGGCCACGGCACCCCCGACGCTCTGGGACGCCGCCCAGGCGATCTTCGACGCCGACAAGTACTTCGTGGACGAGCGGCCCACCCTGCACAAGTGGTTCACCGACGTGGGCGGCTCGGACAGCGAGTTCCAGGGCAGTGCCGCCGGCCGGTTCAAGGAGGTGATGTACGGCCTGGAGGGCGAGTTCATCGCGATGCACTACGGGCTCAGCGGTGACCTCAAGGCGTACAACGACCTGCCCGAGAAGGGTTCCGAGGCCGCTCCCAAGATCGAGTACGTGGACAGCCCCGTCGGCAAGGCCCTGAAGGCCGCCGGGGACGCCCTGAAGCTGCAGCAGCAGAACATGTACTACCAGGGCTTCGAGGTCTGGACGGGCAAGTCCGACCTGGTGACCTCCGGTGCGAAGAACGAGCACGACGAGCACTGGCAGTACACCGACGGCTCGGGCGGCGGCAGCTTCTCCAACCCGTACGTGTGCGTGCACTACGCGTTCACGGAGCTGGTCAAGGACCTCACCGCCGTCCTCACCCTCACCCCGACCGGCTCCGACGACGGGAGCGTCACCGCTGAAGCCACGGTCTCGGGCGGCGGGACCACCCTGTCGACCAACGACAAGGGCGTCGACAAGGGCGCCCTGGACGCTTTCGTCGCGAAGCTGGACGCCAAGGCGAAGGAGCGGTGGACCAGCTGGGTCGTCGAGAAGCTCGACAAGGCCGCGACCGACGCGGGGAACGAGCTGGAGACCGCCTACAACGCGGCGAGCGCGCTCCTGCTGCCGATGGGGAAGGTCGGGATGGACCTGCCCAAGGACAAGGTCGACCCCCCGAAGACCCCCGACGGCAAGGACGGCCCGGGTGGTGACGGCTCGAAGACCGACGTCAAGGGCCCCCCGGACATCGGCGGGACCGGGGGCGGCGCGGGCGGCGGCGCGGGCGGCGGGATCGGGGGCATCGGCGGCACGGGCGGCGGCACCGGCGGCAAGGGCGGGAACACCGGGGGCATCGGCGGGATCGGAGGGATCGGCGGGACCGGTGGCGGCGGCACGACCGGTATGGTCCCGCTGTTGGACAAGGACGGCAAACCGCTCCTCGACAAGGACGGCAAGCCGCAGATGGTCCCGCCCGGCACCCGGGTCAACGACAAGGGCCAGCTGGTCGACAAGGACGGCAAGCCCCTGCTGGACAAGGACGGCAAGCCCCGGACGGTGCCGCCGGGCACCGTGGTGGGCGGGCCCGGAACGGGTTCCAACGGCTCCACCGGGTCGGGCAACACGGGCATCGGCTCGGGCACGCCGTTCAAGGTGCCGCCGGGTTCGAAGAAGAACGACGACGGGACGGTCACCGCCCCCGACGGCACGCTGGTGAAGGACTCCAACGGCAACCCGGTGGTGCTCGGCAAGGACCGGACCATCGCCGAGGACGGCACCGTCCGGGACGCGAACGGGCGGCCGGTCTCCCAGTTCGAACAGCTGCTCACGGACGAGGAGCACGCCCTCGCCCAGCGGACCGGGGACATCCGCACCGGTGGCGGCGGGAGCAGCTGGAGCGGCTGGCCCGGATCGATCGGCGGGAGCGGGGTCTCCTTCGGCTCGGGCGGCTCCGGTACCTCCGGGTCCGACCTGTTCGGCGAGCGGCTGGGCAGCGGCGCGGGCTCCGGTCCGAAGACCGTCGGCGGGGTCGCCTCCGGCCCCGCGAACCTCGGCGTCGGCGGACGGCTGGCCTCGGCCATGGGTGTCACGCCGACGGCCCAGTCGGCCGCCGAGGAGGCGGCCGCGGGCCGCGCCGCCGCGGGCCGGAGCGCCGTCGCCGGCGCCGCCGAGGAGGCCCAGCTGGCGGGCCGGGGCATCAACACCACCGGCGGCATGACCGGCCCGATGATGCCGCCGATGGGAGCCGGGGCCGGGGCCGGTGCGCCCGGCCAGGGCGAGAAGGAGCGGCAGCGCACCACCTGGCTCTCCGAGGACGAGGAGGTCTGGGGCACCGACTCGGGCGCGGTGACGGGCGTCATCGGCCGCTGACGAGCCGAGCGGTTCGACGCCGGCCCGGTCCGGCCGGCGTCGAACCGCGGGCCCTGCCCCGTCCGTAGAGAGAACCGTACGGCCCCACGAGCCGTCGCGGGCCCGGGCCCCACCCCCCGGGCCCGGGGGGGGGGGGAACGGGCACACCGGGGGGACCGGCGGGGGTCCCCCCGGGCCCCCCCCCCAACCCCTGCCCACCCCCCACAA
>NZ_JBEZUT010000523.1:0-3987 GCF_040636595.1 Kitasatospora sp. NPDC036755 | reverse complement strand
GGCAGGGCCTTGACAGCCTCGTCGAGGCCCTTGGCGTCGAGGGCGGCGAGGTCGGCGCCGGTGTCGGCGACCAGGGCGACGATGCCGTCCAGCTGTCGGCGCTGGGCAGGCCGGCGGTGCCGGGGACGGGCAGGAAGCAGATCTCGCCGGTGCCGCCGGAGGAGCCGCGGCGCAGCCGCCCGTCCAGGATGACGGCGGCGCCGACGCTGTGGCCGAGCCAGAGCAGGACGAAGGTGTCGCGGTCGCGCGCGGCGCCGACCCGGTACTCGGCCCGCCCGGCGAGGTTGACCTCGTTCTCCAGGATCACCTCGCTGCCGGGCAGTTCGCGCAGGGCGGCGAGGAGTTCGGCGTGCCAGGCGGGGAGGTTGCCGGTGCTCTGCAGCCGTCCGGTGGCCGGGGCGACCAGTCCGGGGGCGCCGACCGCGACGGTGTGCAGCCGCTCGACGCCGACGCCGCTCGCGGTGTCCCGCAGGACGGAGACGATCGACGCGGCGGTGTCCGGTCCGCCGTCGCCCTCGACGGGGACCTCGGCGGTGGCCAGGCTGCGGCCGGCGAGGTCGGCGACGACCAGGCTGACGCCGCCGGAGCGGACGTCGAAGGCGGCGAGGTGGGCCCGGGAGGCGACCAGCGCGTAGAGCCGGGCGTTGGGGCCGCGCCGCTGTTCACCGCGCTCGCCGACGACGGCCACCAGACCGGTGCGCTGGAGGCGTTCGAGCAGGTCGGCGACGGTCGGCCGGGACAGCCCGGTGAGGTCGCGCAGCTCGGTCGCGGTCAGGGGGCCCTGTTCGAGCAGGAGGTTGAGCGCCAGCCGGTCGTTGATCGCCCGGGCGGTACTCGGCGTGGCCGTACGCGCGGTGGTCATGGCAGATCATCCTTCCAGAGCATTTCTATCAGGGTCCCTTCCTGATAATTTATCGACCGTCACCGCAGACCGTCGCGCCCCGCACCGTGCGACCGGGAGGGAAACCGCATGACCGGGACCACCGCACCACCACCGGAGCCGCTGACCGCACCACGCCGGGCCCGGGCGAGCATCGCCCTGGTGTTCGGCGTGCACGGGGCCGTCGCCGGCAGCTTCGTCACCCGCATCCCCTGGATCCAGCACCACCTCCACCTCTCGACCGGCCAGCTCGGCCTGGCCCTGGTCATGCCCGCCATCGGCTCCTCCCTCGCCATGCCGCTGGCCGGCCGGTTCGTCCACCGCTACGGCGGCCGGGCCGCCGTGCGCGGGCTGCTCTCCCTCTACTGCCTGGCCCTCGCCCTGCCCGCGCTCGCCCCCTCACTGCCCGTCCTGTGCGCGGCCCTGCTGGTCTACGGGGCCACGGCCGGGATGGCGGACGTCGCGATGAACGCCCAGGGCGTGGAGATCGAGGAGCGGCTCGGCCGCTCGATCATGTCCGGCCTGCACGGGATGTGGAGCGCGGGCGGCCTGCTGGCCTCCCCCTTCGGCATCCTCGCCGCCCACCTCGACCTCGACGCCCGGCTCCAGCTGGCCGTCACCGCGCTGGTCCTGCTCGTCCTCGCCCAGTTCGCCTGCCGCGGACTGCCCGACATCCGGGCGCACGAGGGCGCGGAGGAGCCGCCGCGGTTCGCGCTGCCGCCGCGCAGCTCGCTGGTGATCGGGCTGGTCGGCTTCTGCGCGGTCTTCGCCGAGGGCGCCTCGATGGACTGGAGCGGCGTCTACCTGCGGGACGTCACCGGCGCCTCGGCCACCGTCGCCGCCGTCTCGTACACCGCCTTCTCGCTCACCATGGCGGTCAGCCGGCTCGCCGGGGACGCGGCGATCCGCCGCCTGGGCGCCGTCCGCACCACCCGCGTCGGCGGGGCCGTCGCCACCGTCGGCGGCCTGCTGGTGGTCGCCGCCGACAGCCCCGCGCTGGCCATCCCGGGGTTCGCGCTCATCGGCATCGGCATCGCGGTGATCGTCCCGCTCGCCTTCGCCGCGGCCGGGCGGATCGGCACCAACCCCAGCCAGGCCATCGCGGGCGTCGCCACCGTCACCTACACCTCCGGGCTGATCGCCCCCGCGGTCATCGGCGCCCTCGCCCAGGCCACCTCGCTGACCGTCTCCTTCGGACTGGTCACCGCGCTCGCCTGCGCCCTGATGCTGAGCGCCGGGGCCCTGCGGCTCGCCGAGCGGCCCCCCAGCGAAACGAACGGGGCCGACGGAACGAACGGGGCCGGGGAAAACGTGACCGCACCGTCACCGGAAAAGCCTTCCGGAAAAGATCTCTCCGCGATATGATGGGGAATTCCCGAGAGAATTCCCCGCTAGGGTTCCGAACCGTCGGGCGCGCCGCGCCCGGCGGTTTTCGCGCTCCCCGAGAGGGATTCCCCGTGTGCTACGACCCGGACGCCGCCCCGCCCACCCTCGGCCCCGCCCTGTGGCCACTGGCCGAGGCCACCGCACTCACCCTGACCTCGGCCGACGGCACCCGGTTCGGCGCCTTCCTGGCCCGCCCGGAAATCGCCACCGGGGCCGGCGTGCTCGTCCTGCCGGACAACAGGGGCCTTTCCCCGTTCTACCGGCAGACCGCCGCCCGGCTCGCCGAACAGGGCCACCCGGCACTCGTCCTCGACTATTACGGCCGCACCGCCGGCGCCCACCCGGAAAAGCGACCGGCGGAATTCGGCGAACCGCCGAACCTGCTCCCCCACCTGCTCGCGCTCACCCCCGAGGGGCTGGACGCCGACATCACCGCCGCGCTGGAGCGGCTGCGCGCCACCGGGCCCGCCGAGGTGATCGCGCTCGGCTTCTGCTTCGGCGGCCGGCAGGCCTTCCGCACCGCCGCCCCGCGCTTCGGCCTGGCCGGCGCCGTCGGCTACTACGGCTACCCGGACACCATCAACGGCGCCCCGGGGCCCACCCAGCTCGCCGCGGAGCTGACCGCCCCGATCCTCGCCTTCTGGGGCGGCGCGGACGAGCACATCCCGGCCGACACCGTCGAGGCCTTCGACGCGGCCCTCACCGAGGCCGGCTGCCCGCACGAGTTCGTCGGCTACCCGGGCGCGCCGCACAACTTCTTCGAGCTCGCCGCGCTCGAACACGCCGACGCGGCCCGGGACTCGTGGCGACGCCTGCTCGGATTCCTCGCCCGGGCGCGGTGAACCCGCGCGGCGACCCCCGGCGGCGGACCCGCGCGCCGCACCGTGAACGCCCACCGCGGGCCGGGCCCCGACGCACGGCCGAGCCGGCGCCCGGCCCGCGGGCCGCCCCCGGCACCGGTTAGGCTCGGCCGGTGTCCGCGCCCGATTCCGCTTCCGTGCCGCCCGTCGCGGCCGTTCCCGTGCCGCAGGCGCCCGCCGCCGCGCCGCGCTCCCCGTGGTGGCGGTTCGCGCTGCTGGTGGCGGTGCTCGCGGCGGCGGCCGGCTCACTGCTGCTGTGGAGCCCGACCGAACTGCTCTCCGGCGGGCTGGCCGACCGGCTGCCGGGGTACTGGTTCGGCCCGCTGTTCGCCCTGGTCTACGCGGTGGGCACGCTGGCCTTCGTGCCCCGGCCGGCGCTGAACGCGGTGGCCGGACTGCTGCTGGGCATCCAGCAGGGCGTGCTGCTGGCGGTGGCCGGCACCACGGTGGGCGCCGCGCTGGCCTTCGCGCTCGGCCGGGGCCTCGGGCGCGAGGCGCTGCGCCCGTACCTGCGCGGGAAGGTGCTCGGGGCGCTGGACCGGCGGTTCACCGAGCAGGGCTTCCGCAGCGTCCTGGTGCTGCGGCTGCTTCCCGGCATGCCGTTCCAGGCGGCCAACTACGGCGCGGCGTTCTCCGGGGTCCGCTTCCTGCCGTTCGTGCTGGCCACCGCGATCGGCGTGGTGCCGACCACCGCGGTGTACGTCACGGCGGCGGCCAGCGCGGGGCGGCCGGGCTCGGCGGCCTTCCTGCTGTCCGCGGGGGTGATCGCCCTGCTGGTGCTGGGCAGCGTGGTCGCCGGGACCCGGGGTCAGCGTGCGTCCGCGAGGAGGAAGTCGAGCAGGATCTGCCGGCTCGTCTGGG
>NZ_JBEZUT010000522.1:0-4017 GCF_040636595.1 Kitasatospora sp. NPDC036755 | reverse complement strand
GCCCCGCAGGTGCGGGGAGGGCCAGATCAGTTCGACTGCTACGAGGTAGTTGGACGGCTGACCCTCGCGGGTGCGGGGAGGACGCCACCCCGAAGCGTACTGGTCGCCGAGGCCCGACCGCCGCACGCCGAGCACCGCCCGTGGGCGGCGGGCCCCGGGCAGGTCGCGGCTCCACCCGGGGACCTGGCCGAGGCACTGCGCCGGGTGACCGCCCTCGGCGACCCCAGGCTGGGCGTGCTGGAGGCGCCCTCCCCGGGCGAGCTCCCGCAGCTGCCGATGGCGCTGGTCTCCTGCGGCACCCCGGCCGGCCCGCTGGCTGCCGGGGCGGTGCGGACGGACCTCGCCCGGCTGGCCGCCGCCTGCCGGTCCGCCGAACTCCACCTGGCAGCGGTGAGCGGGGGAGCCGTGCCCGTGGTCGGCGTCGATCCCGACCACGCCCTCGGCCGGGCGCTGCGCCGGGCCCTGCTCGGGCGGCCGGTCCGGGGCGGTCGCGCGGTGCCGGAGTCCGCCTGGCGGGAGCACCCGCAGGCCGCGCACTGGTACGGGGCCCTGGCCCGCCGGCTCGGCCGCGCTCCGAAACTGACTATCCGTCAATCCACGGGCGAGCGCGTCTATCTGGCGCGGACGGAGGAAAGGTGGGCGGTCGAGGCCACCCCCGCCGACGCCGTCGCCCACGCCGCCCTGGCCGCCCTCACCCGCCTGCTGGCCCGGGACGCGGGACTCGCCGCCGCCCACCACACCACCCTGTCCGGCGCCGCCGCCCCGCTCGCCGCCGCCGGCCGCACCCCGGCCCCCTGGACGGACCCGGGCTGGGCCGACCGCTGGCTCGCCGACCTCGCCGGCCAGGAGCCGGACCTGCGTGCCGCGCTGGCCCGGCTCACCGGCCTGCGCACCACCCGCTGGCGGCCCGCAGCCCCAGGGGCCCGGCCGTTCGCCGAGGCCCTGGACGGCTGCGGCTTCACGGCGCTCGTCACCGAGGAAGGCCGCCCATGAGCGAGTTGACCGTCCTCACACCGGCCCAGGCCCTGGCCGCGACCAGCGGTACGGCCGTCGTCCACCTCACCGAGTGGACCCTGGGCCTCGCCGCCCGGCTCAGCCGGCACGCCCTGGCGCACCCCGTACGCCTGGTGCCGGTGCGCGAGGACGGCGCGCTGACCGTGGTCGGGCCGGTGCTCGCCCCCGGCGCGCCGGCCTGCCTCGCCTGCGCCGAGTACCAGCGGCTCGCCACCAGCGGCGGCCGGGTGCCTTGGCAGAGCCCGGAGTTGGCGCTGGGAGGCACCGGCACCCCGGCCTTCACGGAGGCGGTGACCGCCCTCGCCGCCGAGCTGGCCGCGGAGGCCGCCCCGACCGCCGAAACCGAAGCCGGTGCGGCGGCCGAAGCCGAAGCCGAAGCCGAACCCGCGGCCGGGGCCGAGCCGTCCGCCCGCCCCGCCACCGTCCACGTGGTGCACGGGGGCCGGGCCACCTGGTCCACCCACCGCGTCCGCCCCGTCGGTGGCTGCGAGGTCTGCCACCCGCTGCCCGCCGACACGCCAGAAGCCGCCCGGCTGCCCGCCACCCCCCGCCCACTGCCCGACCCGGCCGTCCTGCGCGGCCCCAACGACCGCACCGGAGCAGGGCGGTTGCGGGCCGAACTGTACGACGAGCGGTTCGGCCCGGTCCGCCGGCTGTTCCGCACCGAGGACTCCGCCTTCGCCCTCACCACCGCCTGGGTGACCGACGGCCGGGCACTGGACGACGGCGGGTACGGGCGGGCCGCGGACTTCCGCTCCAGCGAACGGGTCGCGCTGTTCGAGGCGGTGGAGCGGTACGCGGGCATGCGGCCGCTCGGGCGCCGCACCGCGCTGCGCGCCTCCTACGCCGAACTGGCGGACCGGGAGGGCCCGGACGCCGTCCTCGACCCGGTCCGCCTCGGCCTGCCCGACGACACCCGGCCGGGGCGTCCCGCCGTGGCCACCGTCCCGTACACCCCGGAGCTGGCGCTCGACTGGGTGTACGGCTGGTCGCTCACCCACCGCCGCCCGGTCGCCGTCCCGGAGCACGTCGCCTACTGGGACGTGCCCGGACGCGACCGGCCCCGGGTGGTCTACGAGTCCTCGAACGGCTGCGGACTCGGCAACAGCCCCCAGGAAGCCGCGCTCTACGGCCTGTTCGAGGTCGCCGAGCGCGACGCCTTCCTGATGGCCTGGTACGCCCGCACCCCGTTGCCCGGCGTCGCCGTCCCCACCGAGGACCCGCGGATCGCCGAACTCGCCGACCGGGCCCGGCTGCTCGGCTACCGGCTCACCCTGCTCGACGCCACCAACGACCTCGGCGTCCCCGCCGTGATCGCCCTCTGCCGCCACCGCGGCGACCATCCCGACGCCCCGCGCACCTTCCTGGCCGCGGGCGCCCACCACGACCCGCGGACGGCGATCCGCTCCGCCGTCGCCGAGGTGGTCACCAACGTCCAGGAGGCGCCGCACCGCGCCGCCGCCCCCGGCGGGCCGCGCGACCCGCGTCGGCTGCGGCCGATGCTGGACCGCCCCGAGCTGGTCGTCACCCTGGACGACCACGTCGGCCTCAACGCCCTGCCCGAGGCCCAGCCCCGCCTCGACTTCCTCTTCGCCGGCCCGCCCCCGGTGCCGTGGCGGGAGCGCTGGCCCGGAGCGCCCGAGCCGGTCACCGACCTCACCGGGCTGCTGGAGCGGACGGTGGCCCGGCTGGCCGGGGAGGGCCTGGAGACCCTGGTGGTCACCCAGGACGAGCCCGGCGCCCGCGGCCGGCTGGGCCTGCACTGCGCCAAGGTCGTCGTCCCCGGCACGCTGCCGATGACCTTCGGCCACGCCAACCGCCGCACCCGCGGCCTGCCCCGCCTGCTGGACGTCCCGCACCGGCTCGGCCGTACGCCGGCGCCGCTGCGCCACGACGAACTGCCCCTCCACCCGCACCCGTTCCCCTGACCCCCGGAGAGCACGCGATGACCACCCACGCGCCGTCGGTCGCCACCTGGCGCAGCCTGCACCTCGCCCTGCCGCTGTCCGCCCGCGAGGCCGACGCCTTCCTCACCGAGGACCTCGCCCCGCTGATGGACGAACGTGTCGGCGCCGACTGGTTCTTCATCCGCTACGGCGAGGGCGGCCCCCACCTGCGCATCCGCTACCGCGACCCGGGCCGGGGCCGGGCGCCCGCCTCCCCCGCCGCCGAGCTCACCCGCCTCGCCACCCGCCGCACCCCGCTCGACGTCCCGTTCGCGGCCGGGCACGGCGAGGTCACCGAGGTCCGGTACGAGCCCGAGACCGAACGCTACGGCGGCGCGGCCCTGATGCCGATCGCCGAGGAGGTGTTCACCCACTCCACCCGCACCGCCCTGCGCGCCCTGCACGCCCTCGGCGCCCGGGGCGCGCAACGGCTGCCGCTCGCCCTGGACCTCGCCCACACCACCGCCCACGCCCTCGGCCTCGACGAACTCGAAGCCTCCCGCTGGCTGCGCGGCCACGCCGCCTCCTGGCGATGGGTCACCGAGTTCCGGCCGCTGCCCGGGGCCGCCGTGCACGTCCGGGTCAACACGGTGTTCGCCCGCCAGCGGACGGCCCTGGCCGCGCGCGCCCGGGAACTGCGCACCGCGCTGGACGCCGGAACGGCCACCCCCTGGCTCGCGGAGTGGGCGGCGCGGGTCGCCGAGGCCGCCGCCCGGATGCGGGCCGCCGCGCCCGAGGGGGCCGAGGAGCGGCTCTCCTGGGTCTGGGCCTCCCAGCTGCACATGCTGTTCAACCGGATCGGCGTCGGCCCGGACGAGGAACGGGCGGTCTGCCGGCTCGCCGCCCGCACCCTGCTGGAGACCGGGCGGCCGTTCACCTTCTTCCCCGCCGACCACCACGCCCCGGACCACCAGTACCTGGAGCGCAGCAAGTTCCAGATCGGCCGCGGCGAGGACACCGCCCTGCGCGACCTGCCGCACCACCCGGCCCCCGCTCCCCGCCCCGGCGACCACCCGCTGCCCGCCGACCCGCTGCCGGCCGTCACCCTCGCCGACGC
>NZ_JBEZUT010000521.1:0-4051 GCF_040636595.1 Kitasatospora sp. NPDC036755 | reverse complement strand
GTCGAACTGGACCTGGTATGTGCCGTCGGGCAGGTTGTCGAACAGGTACTTGCCGTTGGGGGTGAGCGGGAGGGCGGCCAGCGGGACGTAGGCGGCGGGCACCAGGTAGGCGGGCAGCAGCCGTTCCAGGTGGGCGCGGAGTTCGGCGGCGCCCGGGGGCCGGGCCGGGTCCTCGCCGACGACGTGGGCGACCAGCCGGCGGGTGCCGGCCGGGTCCTGGTGGACGCCGACGGTGGCGAGGGCGATGCCCGGGTGGGTCTGCAGGGCGGCCTCGATCTCGCCGGGTTCGATCCGGTAGCCGCGGATCTTCACCTGCTGGTCGGCGCGGCCCAGGTAGCGCAGGGTGCCGTCGGCCTGCCGGCGGGCCCGGTCGCCGGTGCGGTACATCCGGGTGCCGGGGGCGCCGAAGGGGTCGGCGAGGAAGCGGGTGGCGGTCAGGCCGGGCCGGTTGAGGTAGCCGCGGGCCAGGCCCTCGCCCGCCACGTACAGTTCGCCGACGGCGCCCGGGGGCAGCGGGGCGAGGTCGTCGTCGAGCACGTACAGCCGCAGGTCGGCGATGCCGGTGCCGATCGGGCCGGGGCCGCCGGCCGTGGCGGTGGCGAGGTCCAGCGCGGTGTGGGTGACGTGCACGGTGGTCTCGGTGATGCCGTACATGTTCACCAGGCGCGGCGCGTCCTCGGGGTGGCGCCGGTACCAGTCGGCGAGCCGGGTGACGTCCAGCGCCTCGCCGCCGAAGACCACCGTGCGCAGCGCCAACCGGGCGGATGTGTCGGGCAGTTGGGCGTCGGCGCGGTCCAGCTGGTGGAACGCGGACGGGGTCTGGTTGAGCACCGTGACCCGTTCGTCGGCGAGCAGCCGCAGGAAGTCCTCCGGGGAGCGGGCGGTGTCCTCGGGCACCACGACGAGCCGGCCGCCGTGCAGCAGCGGGCCCCACAGCTCCCAGACCGAGAAGTCGAAGGTGTAGGAGTGGAAGAGCGTCCAGACGTCCTCGGCGCCGAAGCCGAACCGCTCCCGGGTCTGCTCGAACAGCCGCACCACGTTGGTGTGCGGCACCACCACGCCCTTGGGGCGGCCGGTGGAGCCGGAGGTGAAGATGGCGTACGCGGGGCTGTCGGGCAGCGGGCGGTGCCCGGCGCCGAGCGGGCCGGCCGGGCGGCGGGCGAGGTCGGCGCGCACCCCGGGGGCGGCCAGGGCGAGGACGGGGACCTCCACGCCGGCCTGCTCCTCGGTCGTCACCAGCGCCACCGGGGCGGCGTCGCGCAGCAGTTCGGTGCGGCGCTCGGCGGGCAGGCCCGGGTCGAGCGGCAGGTAGGCCGCGCCGGTCTTGAGGACGGCGAGGACGGCCACCACCAGTTCGGCGGTGCGGGGCAGGGCGAGGGCGACGTAGCGCTCGGGGCCGGCGCCGTACCCGGCCAGCCGGTGGGCCAGCCGGTCGGCCCGGGCGTCCAGCTCGGCGTAGGACAGCTGCTCCCCGCCGCAGGTGACGGCGACGGCCCGCGGGGCGCGGGCGGCCTGCTCCTCGAACAGCTCGACCAGGGTGCGCCCGGGCCGGCCCTGCGCGGTGCCGTTCCACTCGACCAGCAGCCGGTGCCGCTCCTCCTCGGTGGTCCAGGCGAGCGAGCGCAGCGGGCGGTCCAGTCCGTCGGCCAGGCCGGTGAGCAGCAGGCAGAGCCGCTCGGCGAGGCCGCGCACGGTGGCGGCGTCGAACAGCCCGGGGTCGTAGGCGAGGTCGAAGCCGACCTGCCCGCCCTGGTAGGCGCGCAGCACCAGCGGGAAGTTGGTGGCGTCCCGGGAGGAGACCTCGGCCAGCCGCACCCCGGTGCCGGCGGCGTCGGTGTCGTCGAAGGGGTAGTTCTCGAAGGCGACGATGCTGTCGAACAGGGCGCTGCCGGGCGGGACGTCGCTGTAGCCGGTGAGCTCGGCCAGCGAGACCGCCGCGTGCCGGCGGGCCTCGGCCTGGTCCGCCTGGAGCTCGCGCAACCAGTCGGCGGCGGTGCGGGCGCCGTCCACCCGGACCCTGGTCGGCAGGGTGTTGATGAACATGCCGATCATCGACTCGACGCCGGGCAGTTCCTCCGGCCGGCCGGAGACGGTGGTGCCGAACAGCACGTCCGGCTCGCCGCTGTAGCGGGACAGCAGCAGCGCCCAGGCGCCCTGCACGACGGTGCCCAGGGTCAGCCCGGACTGCCGGGCGGCGCGGGCGAGCCGCTCGGAGACCGGCTCGGGCAGGGCGGCGCTGTGGCTGCCGGCCGAGCGGGCCCGGTGGGCCTCGCGCCGGGTGCGGTCGGCGGGCAGCGGGGTGGCGGTGGCGAAACCGTCCAGCACGGACCGCCAGTGGGCGCGGGCGGCCCCGGCGTCCTGCCCGGCCAGCCAGTGCACGTAGTCGGCGAAGGGCCGGCGCACCGCCGGGGCGGGCGCGCCGCCGGTGGTGAGCGCCGCGTACTCGGCGAAGACGTCGGTGAGCACCTGGGCGAGGCTCCAGCCGTCCAGGATCAGGTGGTGGGAGGTCCAGAGCAGCTGGACCCTGGCCTCGGGCAGCCGGACCAGGGTGAGCCGGGTGAGCGGGGCGGTGGCGATGTCCAGACCGAGGGCGAGGTCCTCGGCGCGCAGCCGGGCCAGCCGTTCGGCCCGCTCGGCCGGGTCGGCGGCCCGCAGGTCCAGGTGGGCGACCGGCAGCCGGACGCCCCGGCGCACCACCTGGAGCGGGGCGGGCACGCCCTCCCAGACCACCGAGGTGCGCAGCGCGGGCGTCCGGTCGGCGACCCGCTGCCAGGCCAGGGCGAGCGCCCGCGGGTCGGCGACGCCCTCCAGCAGCAGGACGGCCTGGTCCAGGTAGACGTCGTCCTCGCCGCCGACCAGGCGGTGGAAGAGCATGCCCTCCTGGAGCGGGGTGAGCGGCAGCAGGTCCGCCACGTCCCGGCCGTCGCCGACCAGGCGGTCCAGCTGCTCCTGGTCGAGGCCGGCCAGCGGGAAGTCGGAGGGGGTGCGGCCGCCGGCGCCGGGCTCGGCGCAGTGCTCGACGACGGCGCCCAGCGCGGCCAGCACGGCCTGGGACAACTCCCGTACGGTGTCGGCCTCGTGGATGTCCTCGCTGTAGTGCCAGGTGAGCTCCAGCTCGCCGTCGGCGACCACGGCGGAGACGTCCAGCAGGTGGTCCAGCGGCTCGTCCGGGGCGAGGTCCCGGCCGGGGGCCTGCCCGGCGGGGGCGAAGTCGCCGGCCTCGGGGGCGGTCCACTGGCCGTGGTAGTTGAAGCAGACCTGCGGCAGCGGGACGTCCCGCAGGGCGGCGGCGTCCGGCGCGGGCGAGCCGAGCCGGGCGAGGGCCTCGTAGCCGAGGCCGCGGCGGGGCACGGCCCGCAGCCGCTCCTTGACGTGCTTGAGGGTGGCGGCCCAGTCGGGGGCCCCGGGCAGGTCCAGGGTGACGGGGTACTGGGTGGTGAACCAGCCGACGGTGCGGGACAGGTCGAGGCCGTCGAACAGGTCCTCGCGGCCGTGGCCCTCCAGTGCGACGGTGACCCGGCCGGTGCCGGTCCAGTCGGCGAGGGCCCGGCCGAGGGCGCTCAGCAGCACGTCGTTGACCTGGGTGCGGTACACCTCGGGCACCTTGCGCAGCAGCGCCTCGGTGGTGGCCCGGTCGAGCCGGCCGCGCAGGGTGCGCACCGAGCCGGCCGTGGGGGTGCCGGGCCGGTCGACGGGCAGCGGCGCGGCGGGGGCGGCGGTCTCGGCCCTCCAGTACGGCAGGTCCTCGTCCAGGCCGCCGGCCCGGACCAGCTCGGAGAGCCGGTGCGCCCAGTCGGTGAACGCGGTGGGTTCGGGCTCCAGGCCGGGGTCGGTGCCCGCGGCGGCCCGCCGGTAGGCCTGCTCCAGGTCGGCGAGCAGCACCCGCCAGGAGACGCTGTCCACGGCGAGGTGGTGGGCGGTCAGGAAGAGCTGGGGCCGGGCCCCGTCCTCGGCGCGGAACAGGACGGCGCGCAGCAGGGCGCCGGTGGCCGGGTCGAGTTCGGCGCGGGCGGCCTCGGCGGCCCGCAGCCGGGCGGCCCCGGGCCCGGAC
>NZ_JBEZUT010000520.1:0-4060 GCF_040636595.1 Kitasatospora sp. NPDC036755 | reverse complement strand
GGCGAGACGGTCTTGAGCAGGCCCTCGACGGTGGTGCGCAGCTTGGCCTGGTCGCGGTGGCGCAGCAGGACCGCCACCGTCACACCCGACGGCAGCGCGACGTCCGCGCCGGCCAGCGCGGCCAACGGGCCGGTGTAGAGGGTGTCCACGCCGAGGGCCGCGGCCGTGACACCGCCCGCGACGGCGACGGCGCCGGCCGGGTTGACGCCGGCGCGGTACCAGAAGGGGCTGCCGGGGCTCTCGTCACCGAGGGCGCGGCCGTCGTAGCGGTTGCGGCGCAGCAGGATGTCGGTCGCGTACACGGCGGTGCTGGGGCCGAGGAGTACGACGGTCAGCTGGAGCACGTTGCTGACGGTGTCGAGGAAGTCGGAGACCAGCAGGGCGTACAGCGTCAGCGAGACCGCGACGGCGCCGTCCAGCAGCACGCTGCGGGTGCGTCGGACGCGGAGGCCGACCGCCTGGAGGGCGAGGCCCGCACTGTACGCGGTGAGGGCGTTGACGGCGATGGTGCCGACCACCAGGGAGAGCAGGAAGACGGGGTCGAACCAGCCGGGCAGGATCTGCCGGAGCGCGGCCTGCGGGTCGGCCATGTCGACGGCGGTGGCGCCGAGCACGCCGAGGCCACCGACCACCACGCTGGGCAGGAAGCCCCCGAGGGCGGTCCAGCCGAGGACCGCGCGCGGGGCGGTGGCCGCGGGCAGGTAGCGGGAGAAGTCCGCGCTGGTGGTGTAGGAGAGCGGGCCGGAGGCGATCAGGGTGACGCCGGCCAGGACGGCCGCCAGGAGCCGGCCGCCGGAGAGCGGCTCGGGCTGGGTCCAGCCGAGGTCGGCGTGCGTGACGATGGTGTACCCGACCACCGCGAACACCGCGGTGAGGGCGAGGGTGATCGGCAGGTAGAGCCGGACGATCAGCGCGTGCCCGTAGACGCTGATGGTGAGGGTGAGCACGACGATCGCGATCACGATGGCGACCTTGATCGGGGTGGTGGGGCTGATCCCCGCCTCCTCGGCGAGCGAGAAGGCGGCGACGGCGGCCGCAGCGAGGTTCAGCGCGAAGTAGCAGACGGAGATCATCCAGCCGGTGACGGCGTTGTTCACCCGGTTGCCCCGGATTCCGTACATGGCGCGGGTGATGACTTCGCTGGGCGCACCGGCGGCCGGTCCGGAGACCGCGAGCAGCCCGGTGACCAGCCAGAACAGGTTGCCGAGGACGACCACGGCGAAGGCCTGCCAGGGGGCGAGGCCGCTCAGGACCAGGGCGCCGCCGACCACCAGGTTGAGGTAGTTGACGCCGGCCGCCGCCCAGATCGCGAACAGCTCGCGGGGGCGCCCGCGCCGTTCGCCGTCGGGGATGCGGTCGATGCCGTGGACCTCGACCCGGGCGCCGCGTTCCCGTCCGAGCGGGGCTCCCGGGGGCGGGGCGAGGTCCGGCGGGACATGGGGGTGGTCCGGTGAGGTGTCGGGGTGGTCCGGGAGCGTGGACGCCATTGGGGGCCCTCCGTGGGGGTGTCGTGCCCACCTGCTTGCTTATTGGTCGCACACTCAATAGCATCCGGCACATGACGTCAAGCGTTCAGCGCAAGCGGGTTCGCAAGTCCCCCGAGGACCGCCGGGCGGAGATCGTCGGCGCAGCGGCCGAGGTCGCCCTCACCGAGGGCCTGGAGTGCATCACCCTCCGCCGGATCGCCGACCAGCTGGCCGTCCGGCCCGGCCTGATCAGCCACTACTTCCCCGCCGTCGAGGACCTCGTCGCCGAGGCCTTCGGCAGCGCGGCCACCGCCGAACTCGACGCACTGCTGCCCGCCGACCCGAGGGACGGCTCGCCCCTGCGGCACCTGGGCCGCTTCTTCGCCCGCACCACCGGCCCCTCCTACGACGACGTCAGCCGACTGTGGCTCAACGCCCGCCACCTCAGCCGCTACCGCCCCGTCCTGCGCGACCGCGTGCTCGACCAGGAGACCGCCTGGCGCGGCCGGCTCGGCGGCCTGATCGCCGCCGGCGTCGAACGGGGCGAGTTCCACGCCGACGACCCGGTCCTGGCGGCCGTCCGGATCCTCGTCGTGATCGACGGCCTGGCCGGCCACGCCAACACCGGCCTGCGCAACCACCCGTCCTCCGTCACCCGACTCGCCGCCGCCACCGCCGAACGCGAACTGGGCCTGACCGAAGGCGCGTTGGACTCACCGGACCCCGGGCAGTCCTGACACCCGCCCCGCAGGCCCCGCACGCCCCGTCCCTCACAGCCCACTCCCCCACGCCCGCACCACCCCTGGAGCCGAAGTGCGCACCTCCCTCGTCCTCCTCTCCGCGCGCCTGCTCGATCCCGCCTCCGGCGGCTTCCTCCCGCAGACCGCCCTCGCCGTCGTGGACGGCCGGATCGCCGCCCTCGGCGACGACCGCGCCATCCGCGCACTCGCCGACCCCACGACCACGGTGATCGACCTCAAGGGCGCCGTGGTCACCCCCGGCCTGGTCGACGGCCACCTGCACCCGGTGTCCGGCGCCGAACTCACCCACGGCCTGGACCTCTCCGGCTGCACCGACCTGGCCGACGTCCGCGCCGCCCTCGCCGCCGAGGCCGGGCGCCTCACCCCCGGCGCCTGGCTGCACGCCTGGGGCCTGGACCCGAACGTCTTCGGCGGCCGCCCCGTGGAATCCGCCGCGCTGGCCCCCGTCCTGGACGGCGTCCCGGCCCTGCTCCAGCTCTTCGACGCCCACTCCATGCTCGCCAGCCCGCGCGCCCTGGAGCTGGCCGGCGTGGACGGCCCGCGCGGCTTCGACCAGGCCGCCGAGGTGGTCTGCGACGCCCAGGGCCGTCCCACCGGCCTGCTGCTGGAGGACGCCGCCTGCGAGCTGGTCGAGCGCGCCGCCCCACAGCCCACCCGCGCCGAACGCCGCGACCGCCTCGCCGCCGCCCTGCGCGCCATGGCCGCGACCGGCCTCACCGGTGGCCACGCGATGGACGCCAACGGCGACAGCCTCGACCTCCTCGCCGAGCTGGACGAGGCCGACGCGCTGCCGCTGCGGCTGCGCGTCGCCCCCTGGTGCCAGCCCGGAGTGGACGCGGAGGGGCTGCGCGCGCTGGTCGAACAGCAGGGCCGGGGCGGCCGCCTCTGGCGGGTGGACGGAGTCAAACTGTTCATGGACGGCACGATCGACAACGGCACCGCCTGGCTGGAACAGCCGGACGACCACGGCGAGTCCACCCACGCGTTCTGGCCGGACCCGGCCCACTACACCCACGTCGTACGGGAACTGCACCGCGCCGGGGTGCCGACGGCCACCCACGCGATCGGCGACGCGGCCGTCCGGCACGCGCTCGACTCGATCGAGCAGGCGACGGGCAGGACGGCGGACAGGACGGCGGACAGGACGGCGGACAGGACGGCGACGGGCCCGGAGGCCCGCGCCGTCCGCCACCGGATCGAGCACATCGAGACCGTCCCGGACGCGGTGATCCGACGCTTCGCCGAACTGGACGTGATCGCCTCCATGCAGCCCACCCACTGCTGCGACTTCACCCGGGCCGACCACACCGACAACTGGTCCCGCCGCCTCGGCGAGGAACGCGCCGACCGCGCCTGGCGCTGCCGGGACCTCTGGGACGCCGGCGCCACCGTCGTCCTCGGATCGGACTGGCCGATCGCCGCCTACTCGCCCCTCGGCGTCATGGCGGGCGCCCGCCACCGCCGCCCCACCCGCGACCTGAGCCAGGCCCCGCACAACCCCGGGCAGGCGCTCACCGCCGCGGAGGCCCTGCTGGCGATGACCGCCAACGCCGCCCACGCGGCCGGCGAGGAGCGGCTGGCCGGCCGGATCGCCGTCGGCCACCGCGCGGACCTCACCGTGCTCGGCGCCGACCCGCTCACCACCCCGGCCACCGAACTCGCGGACGTCCCGGTGCTGTTGACCGTCCTGGCCGGCCGGCCGACCCACCGGTCCGCCGCACTCTGAACCGGCCCCGGGCCCGCGGCGGTCCGCCCACCCGGGCCCCGGGGCGGGGGCCCACCCGAGCGCGCCGGGGGCGTCGTCCCCGCGCCCGGGCGCGCCCACGACCCGGC